>JAEUMM010000133.1 GCA_016792645.1 Alphaproteobacteria bacterium
TACATCGCCGGCCTGCAGAAATATCTGCCCGCCTCGATGCCGCTCATCGCGCCCTACGTGAACTCCTACCGCCGCTTGGTGCGCTATCTCTCAGCGCCGGTGAACACGCATTGGGGTCACGAGAACCGCACGGTGGGCTTGCGCATTCCGGAATCCGAACCGAAGAACCGCCGCATCGAAAACCGCGTCCCCGGCGCCGACGCCAATCCCTACCTCGCGATCGCCGCGTCGCTCGCCTGCGGCTATCTCGGCATGGTCCAAAACCTGTCGCCGACAAAGCCGATGGAAGGTAACGCCTACGACTCGATGCGCTATCAGCTGCCGCGCCATCTGTTGGACGCGATCACGCGCTTCCGCGGCTCGCAGGATCTGCGCGAACTCTTGGGCGAATCCTTTGTCGATCTGTATTCCGACGTGAAGGCGTCCGAACACGACGCCTATCAGCAGGTCATCAGCCCGTGGGAACGTCAGCACTTGCTGCTGAACGTGTGAGCCGGGCAGGGACGCTGCGCCAAACGCGCTCGTGAAAATAGAACGCCACGGTGTTGCAAGCGGGCTCGACAAGCGCCAGCAACGTCGCCACCGGCGCCGATCCGGTCAACAGATAGGCCACCGCAAACGCGACGCTGAAATGCAGCACTGCAAACGTGCCGGTCTTGATCAAGTCCCGGGACATGGCCTCTACCTTTAATTGCGACTAACTCGCAATAACATAAGGCACGCCCGCGCGTGGGTCAAGAACTGCCGCATCGAAATCTCCGTGGTTCATCAGGCCGTTAACGCCAAGGCGGCCCTAGCTTGGCGAGCCGCGCCCACCGCCGCTCCAACTGCCGCACACGCAGCCGGGCATGCCCGAGGTGCCACCCGGCCACCAAGCCGCCCGCATACCCGATAGCGGCGGCCGCAGCTCCATCGCCGTTCTCGTTCAAAATCTCCTCGACCAACGCATTCGCCACGGCCGCATCGTTGAGCCGCCCGAGCGTGTCTTGAAGATCGCTAAGCCGCTTCAAAAACTTCTGCGTCGCCTGCTTCGCGAACAGCGACCGAAAAAAATCGAGCCCATATCGAAGCTTCTTCAGCTTGATGCGCAGCTCATGCCGCTCGGCCGCATCAAGCTCCGTTATCCGCCGACCAAGCCGCACCGCACGCCGATAGCGCCGCTGCATGCGTCGCCGCGCAAAATCGCGCGCAGGCTCGATCGCCTCATCGCCACCGATCGTCGCATCAAGCCACGGCTTGGCGAACGTCGCGCTCGCCAACTCCAGAACCAAACGCCGGAACCGCTCCGACTCAAGCGCCTCGAATACATGCACCCAAGCGATACGCCGCCGCGTGCGCACAACCGTCGCGAGCTCTAGCAACCGATCGTCCTCGCCATGAGCCTCCGCCGCCGGCCGGAACACATCTTCCTGAAACACATCGAGATCGCGCGCCGCACCCATGACGCCCGCGACCCAACGGACCTCGTCCTCAAGCTTGGAAAGCGCTGCACGGAACGGCCCGCCGAACAGCGACAACGCGCTGCGCAGCCGCCGCAACGCCACGCGCATCTGGTGAATGCCTTCCGGATCGCGGGCCACCGTAACGGCGGCCCAATTGCCCAGCAGATGCTTCAGGCAATGCGCAACGACATAGCGAAACGCGACATCGGCGGTCGCATCGTCAGTAACCGCAATGTCCTCGGCCGTGACGGGCGCCTCCGCGGCATCGGCGGCCAGCGCATACCCACGCTCAGCCTTCGATTGCAGAAAGAGCATCAGCGGCAAATCGGCCGTCAGCCCGCGCGCACACGCAACAAGCTCGTTCGCATCGCCAGCCAAAAGCTCAAGCTCGAACTCGACGACGGGCAGGCTCGACGGCTTGTCGCCCGCTGTCTTGATAGCACCGACATCGAATGCCGCCTCGATCGAAGTGCCGCGCTTGGGCGTTAGCAGCACCGTGGTCCGCCGCATCTCCACCGAGAACATCGGCGCCAGCGTCCCGCCGCCAAGCGCGGCCTTCAAATCGCGCCGAACCGCCTTGTCGGGAATAGCAGCAAGATCCGGCGCCAAGGACTCGACGTTGACTTTGATCTCAACACGGGTCGCAAGGTCGGGTCCGTTCACGCTCTTGACCGTTTGCACGAACCCGCCATCTTCGTTGCGCACACGCAGCACATAACCCGCCTCGCGCAACGCAAACGTCTCGGTATCGAAATAAACGGCGTGCATCGCGCGCGTCTTCGCCTTGCGCCCGCGCGCAAAGCGGCGGAACAGCGACTTCTGACGCACGCGCGCCAGCGCCTCCTCGGGCCCAATGAATTTGAGCTCGGTTTCCTGTCCCATATCCATGCGGCAGCGTCCGGGAACGCCGCCAGTCTCCTCAAGGTCGGTAGACCCAAAGCCTATCGCGGCACAGCCCAGCCTAGAACACCAATAGGAATTTGGACTTAACACACGATCTAGAGCGGTCGGCGCATGGCACCCAACGGCTTGGGCGGCGTACTACCTCCGTACCGTCAAGGGTTCCGCGAAATATAACAGTTACATGCGTACCGGAATGCCACGGGCAGCCAGGCGCGCCTTGGCCTCGCCGATCGTCGCCTCACCGAAGTGAAAGATCGACGCCGCCAACACCGCGCTCGCATGCCCGTCCCGCACCCCGGCCACCAAATGATCGAGCGTCCCAACACCGCCGCTCGCAATCACCGGAACGCTAACCGCGTCCGCGACAGCGCGGGTCAGCTCCAGGTCGTAGCCTTCCTTGGTGCCGTCACGGTCCATCGACGTGAGCAAAATCTCCCCCGCACCGAATTCCACGACCTCGCGCGCATAAGCGACGGCATCAAGCCCGGTGGCCTTCCGCCCGCCATGCGTGAACACCTCGAACGAACCGGACGCCGACCGCCGCGCATCAATAGCAACAACGACAAGCTGCGACCCGAACTTCTCAGCCGCCTCGCGCACAATCGCCCGCCGCTCAACCGCCGCCGTGTTGATCGAGACCTTGTCGGCGCCTGCCAACAGCAGCGTCCGGATGTCCTCGATCGTCCGCACGCCACCGCCGACCGTCAGCGGCATGAAGCAAGCCTCCGCGGTCCGCCGCACCACATCGAGCAAAATCCCGCGCTTCTCATGGCTGGCGGTAATGTCGAGAAAGCAAAGCTCGTCCGCCCCCGCCGCGTCGTACGCCCGCGCCGCCTCAACCGGATCGCCCGCGTCGCGCAAGTCGACAAACTTCACGCCTTTGACGACACGCCCGTCTTTGACGTCGAGGCAAGGAATGATGCGCGTCTTGAGCATCAAACCCCCTTCAAGAGATCAAGCGCCAACCGCGCATCAAGCCGGCCGTCGTAAAGAGCCCGCCCGCAAATCACGCCGGCGATATTCGGATGCGCCCGCCGCTTCAGCGCCGCGAGATCGTCAAGCGATCCAATCCCGCCGCTCGCAATCACCGGAATCGAAACGGCATCCGCCAGCTGCGCCGTCTCTTCGATGTTGACGCCGCTGCCCATGCCGTCACGCGCAATGTCCGTGTAGATGATCGCCGCAACGCCGGCGTCTTCAAACTGACGCGCGAGATCACGCGCCGCAACGTCCGTATCCGCCGCCCAGCCTTCGATCGCCACACGCCCCTGTCGCGCATCGATACCGACGACGACACGCCCCGGATACGCGCGCGCCGCCTCGCGCACCAACGACGGATCGCGCACGGCGACCGTGCCAAGGATCACCCGCGTGACGCCGGCCTCAAGCCAACGATCAATCGCATCCCGATCGCGAATGCCGCCGCCAAGCTGAACGGGCAGGGCAGTCGCTTTCAGAATGCCAGACACGGCAGCCGCATTCTTGGCCGCACCCTGCACCGCGCCGTCGAGATCGACGATGTGCAGCCACGAAAACCCCAGTGTCTGAAACGACAGCGCCTGCGCCGTCGGATCATCGTTGAACACGGTTGCCGCATTCATATCGCCGCGCAGCAACCGCACGCACTTGCCGCCCTTAAGATCGATCGCCGGAAAGACAATCATGGGCCGATATCCAACTTCATGCCTTCATGCGAACGCTTGAAGCCCAAACGCTCGTAGAAACGATGCGCGTCCGTCCGCGATTTGTCCGTCGTAAGCTGCGCCGTTCCCGCGCCCGCTCTGCGCGCACGTTCGATCGCATGGGCAACCAACCGCTCGCCAATGCCTTGACCGCGCAGGTCGCGCGCCACACGAACGGCCTCGATCGTCGCGCGCACACGGCCTTGGCGCGCTAAGCCGTGGGTAATCGAAAGCTGCAAACACGCCACCACGAGGCCGTCGCGTTCGCCGACAATCAACGCGTTCCCCTCTTGCCCGCACATCGCGTCGAAGGCGCGATAGTACGACGCCGGCAGCGGATCTTCGACCCGCTCGCGCTGTGCACCCAAAGCGTCGTCGGCAAGCAGTCGAACAATCGCGGGAACATCCCGCCGTTCCGCGTCGCGAAATAACACTGCGCTCACGGCCGCCACCGCACGAAATTCTGCAGCAGCTGCAAACCGACGGCCTGGCTCTTTTCCGGATGGAACTGAGTGCCGATCATATTCTCGCGCCCGACCACAGCCGCGAAAGCACCGCCGTAGTCGGTCTCCGCCAACACATCCGAACGCGAAGTCGCTCGAAAGCAATAGCTATGCACGAAATAGGCATGCGGCTCGACCACGTCGCTGAGATGCGCCAACACCGGATGCGGCGACACCACGCTCAGCGTATTCCACCCCATATGCGGAATCTTCAGGCTCGCATCGCTCGGCGTCATCTTCACGACATCGCCGGCGATCCAGCCGAGCCCGTCATGCGCCCCATGCTCCAGCCCGCGCGTCGCCATCAACTGCATGCCGACGCAAATGCCCAGAAACGGCGCCCCGCGCGAGCGCACCGCGTCCGTTAGTGCATCGACCATCCCCTCGACCGCGCGCAATCCCCGCATGCAATCCGCAAACGCACCGACGCCCGGCAAGACTATCCGCTCGGCCCGCCGCACCACATTCGCATCGCTCGTCACCACAACGCGCGCATCAAGTCCGCCGTCGCTGACCGCGCGCGCCATCGCCTTCTCGGCCGAACGCAAGTTCCCCGAACCGTAATCGATGATGGCGACAAGACCCGTCATCCAGCCCGGCGTCCAAAGGGCAGCGCCAAAACCGCCAACACGATGATGGACACGAAAGCGCGGTAGAAAAACACGAACGACGACAGCAAAACGTGCTCCGGATTGTGCCGCAGGTTTGTGACCCCGCAATCGAACACCTCGAAGAAATCGAGGAACGCGGCCTTCAAACTCATATCCGCCCAAAAGAAGAAATACGCGGGATACGCATCCTCAAGCGGCCATCCCGGCACCGGCGCCTCGGTCACCATCCCCTCGGGTACGGTTTGGAAAACCGTGTGCATACAGCTCGACATGCTGGTGTCGACCGTAAACGCCGCGGGACGCACGCCGCCGCTGTAAGGGTCACTCGGCACGTCGATCACATATGTGACGCGCCCCACCGCATAAGTCGCAAGCGCACCCGCGACCGGCAGCGACAAGATCGCCAGCATCGCATAAACCAGGGTGCCCAACCGCGGCGCCCCGGCGACATAGGCTTGGACCAACGGCAACGCAACCGGCACGAAAACAATCGCGACCACGAGATAGACGAGCGCGATCTCGGCAAACGAAAGCTGCCAGTCGGCCGTGTATTGCCGCGCGATCAGAAACAGCGGCACGGCGACAACCGCTGCAATCGCCAGCGGCAGCACGCGACCCATCACCCACCAATTGATCTGCGCTGGCCTCCCCGCGAGAACCCGTCCCATGGCGAACAACGCATGCACCGACGGTATGGCAATCGTCAGCAACACCAGAATGCCGGCCGCCAGCGCGGGCACCTGATAAATCAGCAGCAAAACCAGATCGTGCATGGGCATGATACGGGGCACCACAAAAGCCGCCGCATCTTGAGGCGAACCCAAGCACCCGCGTCAACGGCGCAAATGTGCGGCCTTTAGGACTTAGAGGCTGCCTTTGGTCGACGGCACGCCGGTTTGGCGCGGATCCGTCTCGAATGCCTCGCGCAAAGCCCGCGCGCACGCCTTGTAGCAACTCTCGGCGATGTGATGGTTGTTCTCGCCGTAGAGGTTCTCGATATGCAGCGTCAGCCCGGCGTTCTGGGCCAACGCCTGGAACCATTCCTTGAACAGCTCGGTGTCCATCTCGCCCAGCTTCGCCCGGCTGAACGACACCTTCCAAATCAAATACGGCCGCATCGACACGTCGACCGCGCACCGCGTCAGCGTCTCGTCCATCGGAATAAGCGAGCTGCCGAACCGGCGAATACCCTTGCGCTCGCCCAACGCCTTGGCGATCGCGAGCCCGATGACAATGCCCGTGTCTTCAGTCGTATGATGAAAGTCGATATGCGTGTCGCCCTTCGCACGCACCTTCAGGTCGATCGACGAATGCTTCGAGAAACTCTCGAGCATATGGTCCAGGAACCCGATCCCGGTCGCGATGTCGGAAGCCCCCGTACCGTCAAGGTCGAGGCTTACGGAAACATCGGTCTCGCGCGTCTTGCGATCGACGCTCGCCTTGCGCATTGGATTTAAGCCTTTCAAGCCCTTTGCGAACGGGCCTCTGGGCGTCATATAGCAGCTACCCTAATTTTGAGCGAAAGGCCTGATTGTCCATGGTTGACGCCTCCGAGCAGCCGCCCGTCTGGCGCCGCACGACCATCCTGTCCGTAAGGAAAGGCGGCCAAGTCGTGGTCGCCGGCGACGGCCAGGTCAGCCTGGGCCAGACGGTGATGAAGTCGAACGCCCGCAAAGTCCGCCGCCTCGCGGGCGGCAAAGTCATCGCAGGCTTCGCCGGCGCGACGGCCGACGCCTTCACGCTCTTCGAACGCCTGGAAGCCAAGCTCGAACAACACCCGGGCAATCTCACCCGCGCCGCCGTCGAACTCGCCAAGGACTGGCGCACCGACCGCTACCTCCGCCGCCTCGAAGCCATGCTCGCGGTATCGGACGCGACGACCAGCTTGATCTTGAGCGGCTCCGGCGACGTCGTCGAACCCGAAGACGGCCTCATCGGCATCGGCTCCGGCGGCAACTTCGCCCTCGCCGCCGCCCGCGCGCTCCTGCCGCTCGATCTCAGCGCGGAAGAAATCGCCCGCCGCGCCATGAAGATCGCAGCCGACATCTGCGTCTACACCAACCACGAAATCACCGTCGAAAGTCTCTAGGCCCGTATGAGCGCCCTGACCCCCCGCGAAATCGTCACCGAACTCGACCGCTACATCGTCGGCCAAGCCGCCGCCAAGCGCGCCGTCTCCATCGCCTTACGCAACCGTTGGCGCCGCCAGCAGCTGCCCGAAGACCTGCGCGAAGAAGTCCTGCCGAAGAACATCCTGATGATCGGCCCAACCGGCGTGGGAAAAACGGAAATCTCCCGCCGCCTCGCGCGCCTGGCACAAGCGCCGTTCCTCAAAGTCGAAGCGACCAAATTCACCGAGGTCGGCTACGTCGGCCGCGACGTCGAGCAAATCATCCGCGACCTCGTCGAAATCGGAATCGCCACCTTGCGCGAACGCCGCCGCGTCGACGTCCAACACCGCGCACAACGCTCGGCCGAAGACCGCGTCCTAGAAGCGCTCGTTGGCAGCAGCGCCTCGGAATCCACGCGCGAAACCTTCCGCCGCAAACTGCGCGACAACGAACTCAACGACAAAGAGATCGACATCAACGTCGCCGACACCGCCGGCGGCATGCCCGCCTTCGAAATTCCCGGCATGCCTGGCGCGCAGATCGGTATGCTGAACCTCAACGACATGCTGGGCAAAGCCTTCGGCGGCCGCCAGAAGCTGCGCAAGATGAAAGTCGTCGACGCCTACGCGCCGCTGATCGCCGAAGAATCCGACAAGCTGATCGACAACGAAGCGCTGGTGCGCGACGCCATCCGCACCGTCGAAAACGACGGCATCGTCTTCCTCGACGAAATCGACAAGATCTGCGCCCGCGAAAACGCCGGTCGCGGCGGCGCCGACGTCAGCCGCGAAGGCGTGCAGCGCGATTTGTTGCCGCTGATCGAAGGCACAACGGTGTCGACGAAGCATGGGCCGGTGAAGACCGACCACATCCTCTTCATCGCTTCAGGCGCGTTCCATATCGCCAAGCCCTCTGACCTTCTACCCGAACTGCAAGGCCGCCTGCCGATCCGCGTCGAACTGCAAGCGCTGACCCGCGACGACTTCCGCCGCATCCTCACCGAGACCGAAGCGAGCCTGATCAAACAGTACAAAGCGCTCATGCTGACCGAGGGCGTCGAACTCGATTTCACCGACGACGGCCTCGACGCCATCGCCGACGCCGCGGCCGAGGTCAATGCGACGGTGGAAAACATCGGCGCGCGCAGGTTGCAGACCGTGATGGAGCGAGTGCTGGAAGAGGTAAGCTTCCATGCCTCCGACTCTAAGGGTGCGCGCATCGTCGTCGACAAAACATTCGTCACGCGAGAAATCGGTGCTTTGACCAAGAATGCCGACCTTTCGCGCTTCATACTTTAACGCGAGACTTTTCGTGCGCACACTCAGTAGACGAGTTCAGACCTCCGGATAAAAAACCTCAGTAACGCGTTGAGGAATCACGCATCTCGCGATACGTTAACGGCCTGGGAAATTCTTGTAACCGAGGTCGTGCGTGTCCAAAAAGCTCTTCGTCAGCTTCGCGGAAAGCGACGGTGGTCATTCGTATTTGGCCGCCCGCGCGATGCTCAAGCCGAGCCACATCGCGCATCTCGTCTTCAGAACATCCGTCGCTGACTCGCTCGATGCGGTCGCAGCCGGCCAAGCAAATTTCACGATCGTTCCCGCCTACAACACGATCACGCAATGGGAAGGCGCGACGCTGAAAGCGCTCGCCAGCGGTCAATTCGAAATCTTCGCCCAAGTCTGCATGCCGACGAGCTACGTCCTCGTCGCGCACAGCGACTACCTCTTCGAATTCGTCAACGCGTACATCCATCTGCGCGAACCGCGTCTGGAACCGACACACGAAGAAGCGGCGCGCATCTACACGCGCTTCCTCACACGCATCTTCGTCGGCGCCCAGGCCGATGAACAGTATCGCGGCCGCTTGGTGCGCCCTGACATCTCCCACGCGTCAATCGAACTGTCGCGCAACCCGTTGCGCGTTCTCGAGGAGATGTCGCGCACCGAACTGTTCAAAGCGATGGCCGCCCAATCGCCGGTACGTCCTCCTCAACCGCCTATTCCGCCTCACATGTCCGGTGGCGCCATCAATATCGGCACGGCACCGGTCCTGTCGCAGCAGCCTATCGTGGGTGCGCCTGGACAACCGCCGGCCACGGTGTCCTTGATGGAGACGCTTCAAGCGCCCGCCGCCTTGGTGGCCGCCGACCTCCTCAGAGCGCCCGGCGATCCGACGGGGTGGGACCAAGACGGTTCGCTTGGCGAAATCATCGGCACGCTGCGCAAGCTTCTCGTGCTCCTGAACGCGAACGCCTTCGGCGCCCCGGACCTCCCGGAAAACAAAACGCAGTACTTCCTCATCGGCCGCAAAGGCGCGTCGCTGCCGGCCGAGGCGCTGTTGGCCGATCAGGTCAAAGATGCGCCGACACGCATCATGACTCTCGTGCGGCCGACGTCGAAGACATCCAGCGCCGACCGCTGGATGAAGCCGCGCAGCCTCCTGACCAAGCGCGCGCGCGATCACGGTTATGTTTTCGACCGCCCGCCACTGACCATCTCGCCGGGCAACGTGCCCGTCTATCTGTTTGAAGGCGGTAAGCCGCGCAGTGGCGTGTCGCCCAATCCGGTCGGCGTCGCCGAGAATTTTTGGGCATGGCTGCAGCGGACCTTCGCCCCCGCCGACGACAAGGCCGAGAAAGCGAAAGCCACCAAGACGCTGCGCACGGCGCTGGAGAAGAAACAGGACCGCAAGACCAAGGATGGCTCGCCGGAGAAATTCGAAATCTCGTTCCTGGGTCAGTATCAAACCTGGTGCGCAGACGCCCACACGACATCGGCCACGTGCTCGTGCAGCGAGGAAGCGCACATAGACAAACAATTGGAAGAGACCGGCGTCGGTATCGCTCGGCTGATCCAATTCCTGATCGCGGGCCTGGTCGCGGTCACGGCGCTCGCGATCCTCATCACGCCGATCTACTGCACGATGACCGGCGCCTGCACGTGGTTCGGCGGCGCCCGCGAACCGACATTTGAACCACGCGTCGAAACGCCGTCCCCCGACGCCGTCACCCCGCCCGCGCAGGTAACCGCCACGCCCATCAAACCGCCGCCGGCTTCAACGACATCGCCGACTCCGGCGCCTTCATATCCGGGCGTCAACTCAACCTACCCGGGCCTCAATGGCACGAAACCCGCCGTCATCGCCGCGCCGGAACCGAAGCTGCCCCCGGTCACGACGGCGCCCAAAGCTGACGTGCCAAAGCCGCCGCCGGTGTTCCACGTCGCTTTCTTCGAGGCAAAGGCAAACCTCACGCCCCAGGCGATGGGCGCGCTTGCATCGGCCGCGACCCAATTCGTCCAAATGAATCGCAGTGCCAACGTTCGCCTCGTCTCGTTGGGGCCGCGCGAGAGCGACGACGCGCTCTGGCAACGCCGGCTCTACGCGGTAAAGGACGAACTGGTGCGCCTCGGCGTACCCGCAGGCCGTATCCGTTACGAAGGCACGGGGCCCTATCTGATCATGATCCGCTCCACGCCGCCGACGCGTCCAGCGGGATCGTCGCGCCGCCGCTCCAGCCAATACCTGGACTCGGTGCCCGACCCGATGAGCGGCGATCTTTAACCGCCGCGCTTGCGCCGCAGATAAACATAGATTGCACCAGCGCCTCCGTGGCGCTGGTGCGCCGCCTGCACGCCGACGACGAGCGCCCGCAGCGCATCTTCCTCAAGCCACCGCGGCACCATCACGCGCAACACGCCCGCATTCGACCGCTCCGGCATGGCGAAAGCCTCCGTCGCCTCGCGTGCCGCACGCGGCGCACCTTTGCCGGTCACCACCAGAATGCAGCGATAGCTGAGCTCATGCGCACGGCGAACGAACGACACCAGCCGCCCATGCGCCTGCGCTTGCGTCATGCCATGCAGATCAAGCGTCGCGTCCGGCTCGACTTTGCCGCGCTTCAAACGATCCGCCGTTGAGCCGTCCATACCGAACGGCGGCGCGGAAACCTTCTTCGGCTTGGCCGCCGGCGCGACCGGCGTGGCAGGCCTCGTAGGAGCGGGCAGGGCAGGGGCGTCACGCGAAACGCGCGCAACCCGCTTCTTCTCAAGCTTTGCTTTCGCAGCCTTCGCGCCGCGCAAACGTCGTACGTCGCGCATGACCTCGTCCCACAGCGCGCGCTCTTCGTCGTGAAGGTCTCGTTTGCGCACCACGTGGATCAGTTCAACCGCGCCGCAACGGCCTTCGGGAGCAACACGTAGAGCTGCCCCTTATGCGCCATCCGTCCGGCAACGCTTTCCGCACGCGCCGACGCCCCCCAATAGACGTCGCCGCGAACCGGTCCGCGTATCGCGCCGCCGGTGTCCTGCGCCACAACCAATCGCTTGAACGCGACATCGGGCGCCTTCGCGTCATCGGCCGGCGCCATGCCGTCAATCCACATCGGCGCCCCCAACGCGTGAAAGCGCAGATCGACAGCAAGGCTTGCCTCACTGGTCAGCGGCACACCCTGCGCGCCTTCAGCACCCATCGACGGATCGTCAAGCGCTTGCTCCTTGAAGAACACGAACGACGCATTCTCATTCATCAAACCCGGCGCCTTCTTCGGATTGGCCTGCAGCCACGCGCGGATCGTTTGCATCGACAAAGCCTCGCGCGCGATCTCGCCGCGATCGACAAGCACGCGTCCGACAGCCGTATAGGGATGCCCGTTCTGACCGTCATAAGCGACGCGCACCACCGATCCGTCCGCAAACCGCACGCGTCCAGATCCCTGCACATGAAGAAAGAACGCGGCTGCCGCGTCGTCAACATAGGCAATCGGTGCCGACCGATCCTTCAGCGCACCGCCTTCGATCGCCGCCCGCGTCTCATACGGCACGAGTTTCCCGCCGTCGACGCGGCCCGCGATGCGCTCGCCTTTCAACGTCGGTCGAAAACTGCCGAGGTCGACCGAAACCAAATCCGACGGCCGCGCATAGAGCGGCGTCGTGAACCGACCCCCGGGTTTGCGGCTGCCCGCAAGCTCCGGCTCGTAGTAGCCGGTGAACAAGCCGACAGGCTCGCTGCGATTGAACGCTTGCGCCGGCACGAACCAAGTCTCGAAGAACTGTCGGGCGGCGTCGGACGAAGGCGTCTTCAGCTGAAGCGCGGCCGCACAAGGCTCGCGCCACTCGCGCACGCTACCATAGGCAGCCGCGCCGCCGAGAGCGTCCCCGTCGGCACGCGCCGTGATCCGTTTGCAAGAACCGGCGAACGCGGCCAATACCGTCCGCACGTCGGCGCCCGCCCATCCCTCGAGCGCCGCAAACGTCGACCGTTTCAGCGCGAGCTCATCGGCTGGCTTTTCGGGAAGAAGACCGGTCAGAGGCTTGCAGGCCGCGACCAGCAAGAGAATGGCGACGCCAAGCGTTTTCGAAGCACGCATGGCCACGATGAATAAAGCGAGAACGGAGTTCGGAAAAGTGCTAACCGCTTTTCCGCGCCAAAGCGCGGTTTATGCGGCGCCCGCGGTCGACACCAGCTTCCAGTTCGGATCGGACGAGCGCGTGTCGCGCGCAAACGTCCAAACGTCCGTGACCTCGCGAACAACGCCGGCGGCGCCTTCGATCACCGCGCCCGCCGCGTCGCGCGTGACGCTGATAAGCTCGCTGACAAAACGCACCGTCACTTCGGCGATCCGCCCGCGCAGACTTACCTCTTCGAGGTTGGCCTGCTTCAGGCCGATGAACGAGACGTCCAACTGATGCCCGTCCTTTTCGCGCGACGTAATCGCAGCGTCGAAACTTGCATAAACGTCGTCGGACAACAGAGGCTTCAGTGTGGTCCGGTCGCCTTGGGCAAATGCCCGCGCGATCATCTCGTGGGCCACCTTGGCACCGCGCACGAAGCCGTCAGGCTCGAACGACGGATCAACCTGCCGCAACGCTTCCACTCCGGTGGCAAGCGGCGTACCCGCCGGAATCTTCACTTCCGGCGTCGCGCGCGGCAGATCCCGTCCACGGGGCAGCGGCACGACATTGTCTTCCTTGCTGGCGGCCGTCGGACGGCGCGCGTCGATACGCTCGCGCCGATTGATATCGACGGGCGGCTGCTCGTTACCGGTGCGCCGGCCCAGGACGGAGTACAGGCGATACAACACAAACGCCGCAAATCCGGCCAAAATCAGAAGCTCCAGCACCGATCCGGTCATTGAAAAAATCCGTTGAAGGACACGCGCCACCCATTTTTTTGGTTTGTCATCCGCGAGAACGTGCCGAGACCGCAAACAAACCTGCGCTTGGGGATAAAGCCTACAGCGGTAAACCTTTCCGGTCCATAGCGCGCATCGAGAGAATTTTGCGCATTCCTGCGAAGTTTCGCGGCATTCGGCCGGTTGTTCGTCATTGGCTTGTGTCTGCTGCCTCCGGCGTGATAGCCAGCGCCCCCAAGAGGAAATCGCACGAATTGCGCAGCTTTCAAGGACACTGACGAATGAGTGATAACGCCAACGGCAACGGCAATGGCAGCGCCGCCGACAACCAGGCCGCCGCGGCCGCTGGCGCAGCGGCGCAGATTCAAGTGCTTGCCCAGTACGTTAAGGATTTGTCATTCGAGAACCCGGCTGCACCGATGAGCCTACAGGGCCAAAAGCCCGCGTTGGAAGTCGGCGTCGACGTTCAGGCCCGCGGCCTCGGCGTGGACCAGTACGAAGTATCGATCCGCGTTCGCGCCGATGCCAAGTCGGCAAATCAAACGATCTTCGTCTGCGAAGTGACCTACGCCGGCGTTTTCCTGCTGAAGAACATCGCCCAGGAAAACATCCAGCCGGTTCTGCTGATCGAATGCCCGCGTCAGCTGTTCCCGTTCGCCCGCCGCGTGGTGGCCGATACGACGCGCGACGGCGGGTTCCCGCCTCTGATGCTCGATCCGATCGATTTCCTGACGCTCTACCGCGCCCAGCTCGCGCAGCAGAAAACGCAAGGCGCTCAGGCCTCGGCCTGAAGCCAAATCGCCGATTGCCCAAGCGTCGCAATCGCCGCCGCATGACGCTCAAGATCCTCCGCGCTGATGCGCGGCGGCAGCGGTGTCGGACGCGGAATGACCGGCTTAAACGTCACCACACGGCTGTCGGATGAGCCGGCATTGGCGACGAGTTCCAAGCCAGGCTGACGCCCGCCCGAGAGTTCCAGATAGACTTCAGCCAGGAGCGCTGCGTCGAGCAGCGCGCCGTGGCCCTTCGACTTACGATCATCAAGCGAGATGTCGAAGCGGCGACACAACGCATCGAGCGAAGCCGACGCACCCGGAAACCGCCGCCGCGCAATCATCAAAGTGTCGACCGCGCGGCTTGACGCAATCGAGCCCTTCTTCAACTTACCGAGTTCGGCATTCAGAAACTTGAGATCGAACTCGGCGTTGTGAATGACGAGCCCGCTGTCGCCGATGAAGTCCAGAAACCCGTCGACGACGTCCGCGAACACCGGTTTGTCCCGCAGAAACTCCGTCGACAAATTCGTGATGCGCTGAGACTCCTCCGGCACATCGCGTTCGGGATTGATGTAGGCATGATACTTCGCACCCGTCGGCGTGCGGTTGCGCAGCTCGAGGCAGCCGATTTCGATGATGCGATGGCCTTGGTTCGGATCGAGTCCGGTCGTCTCAGTATCGAGAACAATTTCACGCATGATTCGATGTCCAGATCTTGCCCTCACGATGCTTCAGCGCATCGATGATCGCAACGACCTGGGCTTCGGCGTGAGCCAATCCGAGTGAAGTATCAACAACAAAGTCGGCCCGCGATCGTTTGTCGGCATCGGGCATCTGCTTCAACAAAATCGCCTCGAGTTTTTCAGGCGTCATCCCCGGCCGCGCCAACACACGCTGACGCTGAACATCGCCCGGCGCCGACACAACGACAACGACATCCACGCGCGCCCGCCCCCCTGTCTCAAACAGCAGCGGACTATCGAGCACCACCATCCGCGCTCCCGAAGCAGCAGCAGCCTGAAGCGCCC
>JAEUMM010000162.1 GCA_016792645.1 Alphaproteobacteria bacterium
GATTTTTCCCGGACGCGGGACGGGAGCTTCGAGTTTGACCGATGCGAGCGCGACGTCGGCTTTGCGGCTTGCGGCGCGTTCGACGGTGGCGCGGTGCGTCGACCATTCGCTCATCAGCGTGATCATGTCGCGCGGCAGGTCGGCGTCGGCTTTCTTCAGGTCGACGATGCCGTCGTCTTTGGCGATGCCGATGCGTGTGCCGGCGTTGTCGGTGAATGTGACGAGTTTCATTTTAGCCTCCCATGTTCGCGGGCATCTGCATGCCCCATTGCACGCCCATCAGGTCTTGCATGGTCGCTTCGCGCGAACCCCAGTCGGCCGTCATCAGGTCGCCGTCGGTCCAGTGTTCCAGCGTGTGGCCCCAGGGGTCGCGCCAGTAGTCGAAGATTTGGCTGCCTAGGATGTGGCGGCCGATGCCCCATTCGGGCGTGTAGGATTTCGACTTCAAGAGGTCGTGGCCCTTCATCAGGTCGTCGAGATCGGCGACTTCGAAGGCGGCGTGGTTGAACTTCGGCGTGCCGGTGCCGAGCAGGAACAGCGTGTGGTGATCGGCCGGCTGGTTGCCGCGGTCGCAGCGCATGAAGGCGCCGAGCGCGAATTCGGGCGAGAGCTTGATTTCATCCGAGGTGATGAAGCCGAAGCGTTGCTTGTACCACTGCTCGCTTTGGCGGAAGTCTTTCACGTTCAGCACCGCGTGGCCGAGGCGCTTTACATGTGCGGCGCCGGGTTGCGTGCGCTTGAAGGCGTTGTGGCGCGTCTTGATGCGGCCGTCGTTGACGGGCGTTGCGTCCGGCAATGTCTGTGCGGGTGATGGCGTGCGGCCGGCGACGGCTTCGACGTTGAAGCCGTTCGGGTCGACGAGGCGAACGCGGTGGCCGCCGCCGGGGCCGTCGAGCGGTTCGACCTTCGTGTCGTTTTCGCGCGCGAGCTTTTGAAGGTCGTCGACGGATTTGGCTTCGAAGGCGAGGCCCGCGAAGCCCGGTTCGCCCTTGTGCGTCACGTGATAGTACGGGTCACCGTCGGCGCCTCGCATATAGAGCGTGTCCGCATCGCGGTGGGCGCGCGTCAGACCGAAGTCGGTGAGGAAGGTCTCCATCGCGTCGAGATCCGGCGCGTTGAAACGGACGAACGCGATATCGTCGACTTTTGTCGTGATCATGATTTGGCTTCCTTCCTGCGCGCCGTGACGGCGGCGCTTGCTAAACGTTTGGCTTCGGCTTGCTTGAGGCCGAGGGCGACGAGGAGTGTGGTGACGACGTCGGTGGCGAAGGCGTGCGGGTCGGCGACGCGGTGGTTGGTGTCGGAGATGCGCAGGATCGCCGACAGTGTGCCGCCGATGACTGTTGCGAACGCTGCGTCGATGGAGGCCGCCCAGAAGCGTTTGGTTTTGACGCCCAGCAGAATGTCGCCGCGGAGGCCTGCGTTCATTTGTTCGGCAGGGTCGACGGCGCGGGGCTGCAGGCGAAGCAGCGCGCGGGCGCGAATGGGGTTGGCGATGGCGAAGGCGAGGCTGGTCGAGAGGCCGTTGGCCATGCGCTCGCCCGCGTCGGTGACGCCGCGGTTGAGGGTGGTGATGGCGGCTTCGAGTTCCATGCGGCCGCGCAGGGCGATGGCGGCGGCGAGATCGTCCTTATCGGCGAAGTGCGTGTAGAACGTGCCCTTCGCAACGTCGGCAGCTTCAACGATGTCGTCGATGGAGATGGCGTCGATGCCGCGGGCGGCGACGAGCGTTTCGGCGGCGGCGACAAGTTCGCCGCGCGTGCGTTCGCGCTTGCGGATGGTGCGGGTCGGGGAAGCGGTGTCGGCCATAACTGACTATATAGTCAAAAATGACTGATTAGTCAAATTTGGCGCAAAACTTGAAAGCGCGCGCTGTTCTCCTCTCCCCTTGCGGGAGAGGACGCGAGCGGAGCGAGCGGGTGAGGGGGCCGCTGAGCCTACGCAGGCGACGGCAGCAATGGAGATTCAGCGGACCCCTCACCCATTTTTCGCTGAACGCGAAAAATGATCCTCTCCCGCAAGGGGAACGAGATCAGCGCTCGGGTTTGGCGGGGCGGAAGGTGTCGGCGCGGCCGCGCATTTGTCTTTTGGCCAGCGAGCGTTGCAGGCGCATGCGTTCTTTGACCGTCAGCGGGCCCTTCGCTTTGACCGACGCGAGGACGTTGCCGCCGTCGCTGTCGTCGATCGTCCAGTTGCGGATGGGGCCGGAATCCAAATGGATGAAGTGCGACTGCGGGTACCAACCGACGCCGCCGCGCGTCATCTTGCGGGCCACGGTGGCGGCGGATTTCAGGTTGGAGTCGAGCGTGATGTCGAGCGCGCGGCCGGCGAGGTGCTGACTCTTTTCGGCGACGCCGAAGATGCGGGACGCCAGCATGCGATTGGTCTTGGGCGTGCGGTAGGCCGATAGGATCGTCGCGCTGTGTTGGTTCGCGTTTTCGATGACGTCGGCGAAGAAGTCGAGCGTCTCGACAAAGACGGGACCGGTCAAGTTTTCGTGGTGGTCGCGCAGGAAGATCGCAAGATCGACCATCGCCTCGGGGATCGGGCCGATCTCGTCGCGATAGGGCCCCTCGAAGGTTTCGCCGGTGTGCGCGTGGCGCAGTTTCAGACGGCGCGGCTTTGACAGCGGCTGGAAAACGTAGGGGTCGCTATCGAGCAAGACGCGCGCGTTCGCGGCCGACCCGAAGACGAGGGTTAGGCCGGTCGCCAGAAGTAAATCTCTGCGCCGAAGTTGCATGGCCCTATGATGTATGTGCGGTTGGTTGATAAGGCCACTACGCCAGGCTCAAATTTTTGTTTGCACCTGCGCGGCGACGGCCTCGCCTTCGTATTAACAC
>JAEUMM010000179.1 GCA_016792645.1 Alphaproteobacteria bacterium
CCGATCCCCTCGACGCCTATGTTCACGACGCCTTGCGCCTGGCGACCGGTCGGCGCGTGCTGATCAAGGTTGCGACGGCGGCCGAGATTGAAGAGGCACTGCGCCGCCTCTATCCGGGCGTCGAAGGCGCCCAGGGTCTAAGCGGGGCAGGGGGAAACGTCGAGGAAGCCACCGAATCCGATCTTGCACGTTTGCGTGAAAGCGCCAGCGAAGCGCCCGTTATCCGCTTTGTCAGTACGCTGATCTCACGCGCCGTCGAAGCCGGCGCATCCGACATCCACATTGAACCGCTCGAACGGCGTTTGCGCATCCGCACGCGCATCGACGGCGTGCTCAAGGAAGAAGAGCCTGCGCCCATCGAACTCGCCCCCGCCGTCCTGTCGCGCCTGAAGATCATGAGCGGCCTCAACATCGCCGAGCGCCGCCTGCCGCAAGACGGCGCGGTGAAGTTGGCTGTGCGCGGCAAGGAGATCGACCTCCGCATCGCGACGGCGCCCGTGACGCACGGCGAAGCCGCTGCGGTCCGCATTCTGGACAAATCCGCCGTCACGCTCGACTTCGACACGCTGGGCTTCGACGCGCCGATGCAGGCGAAGCTGAACGCGCTGCTCGACCGCCCCAACGGCATCGTCCTTGTCACCGGCCCGACCGGCAGCGGCAAGACGACGACGCTCTACGCCGCGCTGCAACGGCTGAACACGCCCACGCGAAAAATCCTCTCCGTCGAAGATCCCGTCGAGTACAAGATCGCCGGCGTCAATCAAGTGCAGGTAAAGCCCGACATCGGCCTCACCTTCGCCCACGTCCTGCGCTCGTTCCTCCGTCACGACCCCGACGTCATCCTGGTCGGCGAAATCCGCGATCCGGAGACGGCGCGCATCGCCGTCCAAGCATCGCTCACCGGCCATCTCGTCCTGTCGACGGTCCACACCAACAGCGCCGCCGCAGCGATCACGCGTCTGATCGACATGCATGTCGAGGATTACCTCCTGTCGTCGACCGTGGTCGGCATCCTCGCCCAGCGTCTCGTCCGCGTGCTCTGCAAGAGCTGCAAGACGCCGGTTGAGATCGCGCCCGAATGGGCGCGGGAGGCCGACGCTCTCGGCATCCAGGAACCCAAACTATTCGCGGCGCGCGGTTGCCCCGCCTGTCACGGCACCGGCTATCGCGGCCGCACGGTGATCGCAGAGCTTCTGACCCCCGACGACAACGTCCGCCGCATGATCGTCGACCGCGCGGCGGCGGCACACATCCACGCCGGCGCGGTCTCCCACGGCATGGAAAGCCTCCGCCGCAACGGCTTGCGCCGCGCGCTCGAAGGCGTAACGTCGCTCGAAGAAGTCTCGCGCGTCGCCTACGAAGAGGAATGACGATGCCAGCCCGCAAACACATCAAAACAGCCCGCCTCGGCGAACGCGGCTATTCGCTGCTCGAACTTCTGGTCGTGCTCGCGATCTTAGGCCTCATCATCGCCATCGCCGCGCCGCGCGTGATCGGCTACTTCGACTCCTCGAAGGCCAAGGCGGCGCAGATTCAAATCGCCAACATCGCCGCCGCGCTCGACCTCTACTACCTCGCGAACGGCGCCTATCCGTCCGAACAGCAGGGCTTGAAGGCGCTCGTCGAAAAGCCTGAAGGCGTTCAAGCATGGGACGGCCCCTACCTGAACCGTGCCGATGGCATCGTCGATCCCTGGGATCGCCCTTACATCTACAAGCAGCCCGGCATGCACGGAAAATTCGACGTGTCCTCGCTCGGCGCCGACGGCAAGGAAGGCGGCGAAGACGAAGACCGCGACCTCGGCTCTTGGTAACGCCCTAACGCCGCCGCTCGCACGGCAGGATGTAAGTGAACCCGCGAAACGCGCGGTAGTCCTTGCCCGCTTCAAACGGCGTCATCAGAACTTCCTTGTTGGCGCTCGGCGGCGTCTCGCGCGACAGCAGATAGAGCGGATCAATCAGCATCGCCGTCTTGTTCACCCAATCGGGCCGGCCGTGCTTGTTTTCGATCCAGCGCATCGTCTCGGGATCGCTGATCTCCCACACTTCCCAATGCACCTCCGGGAGATACCGTTTCTTGCCCCCCGGCCGAAACACATGCGCCAGCTGCTGCCCGCGTGCGATCGCCTGTCCTGCCTGAAACCCGGCGACGTCCTCCAGTTTCAAATGATAGAAGGCCGAATAGTAGTAAGGCGCGCCGTCTCGCAAATTCAGCTGTTCCCGCGCGTGCTGGATCAGAAGCGCGCCCTCATCGCCCCAGCCCCAGTCCGCCTCCCAGGCCGCGACCACGCTGCCGGGAGCGGGCGCAAGCAGCGCCTCACCCAGCCGACCACCGTCGACGCCGGAATGCACCTCGCCCCGCCGCGATCCGTCGACGTCGATCCAACTCGCGTACAACGAGGTTAAGGGCGAACAGGCGAAGGCCTCGGGATAGACCGGCGTCAGCCCTGTCTTCGTGATGCCGTAGCCTTTGAGGTCGCGATCGTTTGCTCGGGCCTTCATCGCTGCTCCTCCGACCGTGACGGCGATCACTGCGCCGATGAAAACAACCGTCCGCATGTGCGTGAGACAAACCCAAGAGTCGTCGCGCGGCCGTCCATGGCGGCGCGAACATGAGGAAAAACCTATCGCACAAGGCGCCAAAACTGTCCCCGAATTACTACAAACAGCGTTGATCGGCTTAACCCTAACGCGAGGTAAATGTCGGCATTCCAATTGCACTTAAGGTTTTATTCCTTGGGGTCTCGATCAATTTTTGAGCCGGATCGGGACGGGGACCGTGCAAGTTCGGAACAGATGCCCACAGTTTGGTCAACAGACGTCCAGGGCAGCCACGTCGGCTGCGTAGGTGAATTGTCCGCGCGCGATGGCGAAGGCGGTGCGTCATGGGCGAAGCAATAAGCGCGCTCAAAATCGACGCCGCGCTCGATCAAGCTTCGCCCCGCTGCCTTCACCATGTTTTCGAGAAGGTCGCCGGCGAACGCGCGGATCACGTGGCGATCGAATGCGGCGACCGCTCGCTCACATATGCCGAGCTGGATCGTCAGGCGAACCGCATCGCATGGTCGCTACGGGTGCGCGGCGTCAAACCCGGCACGCTCGTCGGTCTCTATGATCGCAAGAGCGTCGACTTCTTCGCGAGCCTTCTTGGTATCCTGAAGGCAGGCGCCGGCTACGTGCCCGTCGATCCGAAATTCCCGGTCGAGCGCGTCCGCGACATCTTCGAAGACGCGGGCGTCCGCGCCATCGTAACCAGCGCGGAACTCGCCGCCGGCCTCACCGCCGGTCACAAGAAGCTGCGCGCCAATCTGCTGCTGCTTGACCGTCATCAACGCGAGATCGACATGCGTCCGTCGTGGGCGCCCCCCTCCATCGCCGGCGGAAGCCACGAGAGCGAACTCGCATACGTCATCTACACGTCCGGCTCCACCGGCCGCCCCAAAGGCGTGATGATCGAGCATCGCAACGCCATCGCTTTCATCCGCACGCTGAAGTCGATCTACAAGATATCGCCCGACGATCGGATCTATCAGGGCTTTTCGGTTGCCTTTGACGCCTCCGTTGAGGAGATTTGGGCGGCGTTTTCGCTGGGTGGAACGCTGTGCGTCGCGCCTGAAGACGTTTCGCGCTCGCCGAACGATGTCGCGGACTTCATCGGCGCGAACCGGCTGACCTATTTCTCGACCGTCCCGACGTTCCTGTCGATGATGGAAGCGGACCTTCCGACGGTCAAACTTCTCATCGTCGGCGGCGAAGTATGTCCGCCCGAGCTCGTCTCGCGCTGGGTCAAAGACGGCCGGCGCATGCTCAACACCTATGGCCCGACGGAAACGGCCGTCGTCGCGACCTATGCCGAATGCGTTCCGGGCGAACCCGTGACCATCGGCAAGGCGTTGCCGGGTTATAAGACCTACGTCCTCAACGAAAAGATGGACAAGGTTGCCCCCGGCGAAGCCGGTGAGCTTGTCATCGGCGGCCACGGTGTAGCGCGCGGCTACTTGAACCGGTGCGACCTCACGGCGGAAAAGTTCATCACCAACCCGTTCGGCGACCCCGAAGCGCCGCGCCTGTACCGCACGCACGACCTCGCACGCGAAACCGAAGACGGCTCGCTGCACTTCATGGGACGCATCGACGACCAGATCAAGATTCGCGGCTTCCGCGTCGAACTGTCGGAAATTGAAGCAGTCCTGCTGGAGCAGCCGACCATTCGAGCGTCCGCCGTCCGCGTTGTGCACAACGGCGGCCTTCAGGAACTCGCGGCCTACATTGTTTGCGACCAAGGCGATGCCATCGACCGCGGTGCGGTGGCCGAAGGGTTGCGCGCGCGCCTGCCGGACTACATGATTCCGAAATATCTCGACGTGCTGGAAGAGATGCCGCAGCTGACCAGCGGCAAGGTCGATCGCAAACGTCTGCCCGACCCGGTAAATCTGCTTCGCCGCAGCGACCGAAAGATCGAAGCGCCGGCGAACGATCTGGAGCGCAAGCTCCAGGCCGTGTGGCGCGCGCGCTTTGCTGGTGCCGATGTATCCGTTACCGACGACTTCTTCGTCGATCTGGGCGGCCATTCGATGCTCGCCGCGCAGATGATCACCGAACTGCGCACGAAGCACGGCGTCACGCGCGCGTCCGTACGCGATCTGTACAAGCACCGCACCATTCGCGCTTTCGCGCAGCACCTGGCTGACAGTGGCGTAGTCTCGCTGGTCGCGCCCGAACCGCAGGACCGACCCGACGCCCCCACCAAAGCCAAGCAGGTCTTCGACAGCGTCCCTGTATGGGAGCGCTGGACCACGGTTGTGCTGCAAACGGTGGCGCTGCTGATTTACGAAGCCGTCTTGATTTCGCCCGTGGCGTTCTTCGTCTGGCTTGCGCTCAGCGTTTCGAATGGCGTGATCGACACCGAGAGCGCGATATGGATCGCTTCCTCGGCAGGCTTCGTGATCTGGCCCGCGATGTTTGTCATCAGCATCGCCGTGAAGTGGCTTGTTATCGGCCGCTTCAAAGCGGGCGCCTATCCCGTGTGGGGCCTTTACTACTGCCGTTGGTGGATCGCCAATCTCTTTCAGCGTTTGAGCTGGGCCCATATGTTCGAAGGCTCGCCGCTGATGGGCCTCTACTTCCGCGCCATGGGCGCTAAGGTGGGGCGCAACGTCTCCCTCTCGACGTCCATCTGTTCGATCTTCGATCTCGTGTCGATCGGTGACGACGCGTCGGTCGGCGCCGAGACGCATCTGATCGGCTACCGTGTCGAGGACGGCCTTCTGAAGCTCGGCCGGATCGACATTGCGCAAGACTGCTTCGTCGGCATGCACTGCTCGCTGGGCCTCGATACGACGATGGCGGCCGGCGCCCGCCTGGACGATATGTCCAGGCTCGACGACGGTGAAACGATCGCGGCTGGCCAAGCTTATCGCGGCGCACCGGCGGCGCCTGCCGTCGTTGGCGTGCCGTCGCGCGCCAACACGCGCAAACGCCGCCCGATGCTGATGGGGCTCGCGCACTTGGCCCTGATCTACGCGATGGGCTACTTCCTGATCCTGACAGGCACGCCCGCGATCGCGCTGACGGCCTATGCCACCTTCGGACCGAACGTCTATTTCGGCGTCGCCGCACTTATCCTCGCCATGCCCCTGACTGTGGCGTGGTACTTGGTCTGCCTTCTGGTCGTGAAGAAGCTGCTGATCGGCCGTATCCAGCCCGGCACCTACGACCAGCACAGCGTTGGTTATCTTCGCCTCTGGTTCTGGCGCTACATGCTGGCCAATACGCGCCAAATCATGATGCCCGTCTACTCGACGGTCTATCTCTCGCCCCTCTATCGCTGGTTGGGTGCGAAGATCGGCCCCAACGCCGAACTCTCGACGGTCAACCAAGCGCTGCCCGAACTCATGGAGATCGGCGAAGGCAGCTTCCTCGCCGACGAGTGCATGATCGGCGGCGTGCGCATTCACAACGGTGTTGCCGAAGTGAGGCGCACGGTAATCGGCCGCCGAACGTTCATCGGCAACTCCGGGCTTGTCCCAGGCGGCACCACGGTCGGCGACGAAGTCCTGATCGGCGTCATGTCGACCCCGCCCGCGCACACCGACAAGGTGGAAGACAAGAGCCAATGGCTGGGCTCGCCCGGCTTCGCGCTCCCCCGTCCTGCGACGGAAGCGGCGTTCGACGAAGCGCAAACCTTCAACCCGGACAAGTCTAAGCTTCGCTTGCGTGCGATCATCGACGTCGTGCGCATCCTCTTGCCCGGCTACCTCACCGTTGCCGCGCTGGGCGCCATCATGGGCGTCGCAGCCACGGGCTATCGCCTGATCCCGTGGTGGGCCGTCGCCCTCGCGCTGCCCATCGTCGCGAACCTGGTGGCAGCGGCAACGGTGATCGCCGTCGCCGTGATCAAGCGCGTCGTCATGGGCAAATTCGAACCCGGCGTCCATCCGCTCTATTCGCCCTTCGTCTGGCTCAACGACGTCATCAACGGCGTCTTCGAAGCGGTCGCGGCCGTCGCCATGACGCCCTTCATGGGCACGCCGTACCTCGCACCGCTGCTGCGCACGATGGGCTGCCGCATCGGCAAGTGGTGCTTCCTCGATACGACCCTGGTGTCCGAGTTCGACCTCGTGCGCATCGGCGATCACGCCTCCTTGAACCTCGGCGCGACGCTGCAAACCCATCTCTTCGAAGACCGCGTCATGAAGTCGGACACCCTGGTGATCGGCGACGGCTGCAATGTCGGCAACATGGCGATCGTCCTCTATGCGACCGAGATGCAGCGCGGCTCGACGCTGGGCTCGCTCTCCGTTCTCATGAAGGGCGAGACGTTGCCGGCGATGAGCCGCTGGCGCGGTATCCCCTCCGAACCGACCGGCCCGCGCCCCGTGCCGTCCGTAGCCAAGTCCCACACTGAAACCCCCGAAGCGGCCATGGCCGCCGCGCAATAGGAGACTGACATGAGCGACCAAAAGAAACTCGACCGCCGCGCCTTGCTGACGACGATCGCCGCCGGCGCCGCCGCCACCGGCCTCGCCGCCACGGCCCGCGCCGAAGACCTCCGTCTGGAGACGATGCACGAGGGCGGCGAACCCGGTGCCATCTGGTGGAACGAGTACCTGGCGAACGACGCCAACCGCATCAACCACTTCTATGCCAACGTCATCGGCTGGCGCATGAAGCTCGTCTCCCTCGAAGAGCCCTCGCGCCTCGCTGCGCCGGACGAGAAGGGTTACATGGTCATGCTCTCGCGCGGCGAAGAAACCGCAGGCGTCATGCGCCTCGTGGATGCGGACTTCGATGGCGCCCGCGCCGGCTGGTTCACCTATATCCAAGTCGACGACGTCGACGCCGCCGCCCGCCGCACCGTCCAACTCGGCGGCCGCGTCGTGCGCGAGCCGGTGGACTCCGACGAGAACATGCGCATCGCCATCATCCAGGATCCCGAAGGCTGCCTCGTCGGCCTCGCCGCGAAGCGTTCGGCCGCCTAAGGCACGGCCACCTTCGGATCCAGCTTGAGCTTCACCGCCACGTCGCGCGCCGCCGCGCGAATGGCGGGAAGCCACTCCGCGTCCGGCGGCCCGTCGCGAATGATGGCGACCCACGTCGCCAGCGCCTCGCGATCCTTGCCCGCCTGCATCTGACCAAGCCCGATATAGAAGCGCGCGCGTGGATCCTTCGCGTCGCGCTTCACGGCTTCCTCGAACGCGGCGAGCGCCTCCGGCGTCACCTTGCCGCCCGCCTGACGGAACAGCGCTTCGCCGAGCAACGACCGCACCGCGCCGTTCTCGGCGTTGAGCGCAACGGCGCGCTTCAACGCCTCGACGCCCTCATCGATCCGGCCGAGCTGGATGTAAGACCACCCCAGCATCCGCCAGCCTTCGCCGTCGTTCGGCTGTTGCTTCAGCCGATCGGCCAGCCGCGCGACCATGCTGTCGATCTGCTGCAGCATGTCGTCGTTCGCCGCCTGTTGCTCAAGCGCCGGATCGTAAGGGTGCGCGGGCAATCCCGGACGGCCAAGCGCAAGATACATCGCCACCGAAACCCCGGCCACGCCGAGAGCCACCGCGAGCGCCACCGGCTTCGTGCCGCGCGCCGTCTCGCGTCCGGGCGTGGCGGTCGGAGCGAGCGCCAGAATGCGCCGCTTGATCTCGATCCGCGCCGCGTCGGCCTCCGCCGTCGAGATCAGCCCGCGGGCTTGATCGACGTCGATTTCCTTCAACTGATCACGATAGACCGCAAGATCGCTTTCGCCCGCCGCGACCGCCTTCGCACCTTTCAGCAAAGGCGGCAGAACGGTGATCAGCGCCGCAAGGGTCAACAGAAAGACAGCAAACCAAATCATGCGCGCGGATCCTCGATGATCCGCTTGACGGCATCTTCCTCCGCTGGCGAAAGCGGCTGCGGCGCGACAGGCGCACGGTTCAACCGCCGCACATAGAGATAGGCAAGCGCCAGCCCGACAACGAGCAAAATGCCCGGCCCGAACCACAGCAGCACCGTGTCCCCGGACAGAGGCGGATTCAGCAGCACGAACCGCCCATACCGCGCGACGATGTAGTCGATCACTTCCTCATCCGTATCGCCGGCCATGATCCGCTCGCGCACCAGAACGCGGATGTCCTTCGCCAGCGGCGCGTCGGAATCGTCGACCGATTGGTTCTGGCAAACGACGCAGCGCAGTTCCGCCGTCAGCGCCCGCGCCCGCGCCTCAAGCGCCGGATCGGCAAGCTTCTCGTCAGGCTCGACCGCATGAGCGAGCGAGCTGAAGAGCAGAACGCATAAGAGAAGCCACAACGGGTTCGTGCGTCCGAAGGCGTTCATGGCTCTGCCTCCAAGTGCGCCACCAACGGTTCGATCGTCTCGCGCCACACATAGTCGTCGATCGCGCCGACCTGCTTGAAGCGGATGCGGCCCTTCTTGTCGATCACATAGGTTTCCGGCGCGCCCGTGACGCCCAGATCAATCGCCGTCCGCCCCTTTGCATCGTCCGCGATGGCGAGATAGGGATTGCCCAACTCTTCAAGCCACGCCTTCAACTCTTCCGGCTTGTCTTTCCAGGCAAGGCCGTAGATCGCGACGCGCTTCTCCTGCGTGAGTTTCACCAGCACCGGATGCTCGACCCGGCAGGTGATGCACCACGACGCGAAAACGTTGAGAAGGCTCACCCGGCCTTTCAAGCTTTCGCTGCCGAACGTCTCGCCGTCCGCGCCGAATTTCGGCAAGTCGAACGCGGGCAAAGGCTTGTCGATCAACACCGACTTCACGGTCCGCGAGTCCGTCGAAAGCCCGATCGCGAAATACGCCGCAAGCGCCAGCAGCAGAAACAGGGGAACGAGAGAGAGGTAGCGTGACATCGCGCTCACGCCGCCGCTCGTCGTGGCGCACCGACGCGCAGGCGCCGGTCGCTGAGCGACAGCAATCCGCCGAGCACCATGATCACCGCGCCGCCCCAAATGAACACGACCAGCGGATGATGATACATCCGCACCGTCCACACGCCGTCCGGATGCCCCTGGCCCAATGTCACATAAAGAACGTCGAGCGGCCGCACGCGCAGCGCCGCCTCCGTCGTTTCGGATCCGGGATTGGGATAGACGCGCTTCTCGGCGATCATCTCGTCGATCTGTGCCCCGCCGATGCTCACCGCGAACCGGCCGACCTTCGCCGTATAATTCGGACCCTGCTCGTCGCGCACCGAAAGCAAGCGGACCTCATAGCCCGCGACGCTCGCCGCCTGGCCGGCTTTCAGCAGCGTAACGGTCTCGGCGGTCCACACACTCATCGAAGCGATGCCGATCGCACACACCGCCACGCCGGCATGCGCCACCACCATGCCCCATGCGGATCGCGGCAACCCCGCGGCGCGCGCCCACGCCGCGCCCAGACCCCCTGAGAGATTCATGCGCTCGACGATCACCCACACAGATCCCACGAGCAGCCAGGCCGCGACAGCGAACGCGATCGCGGCCCAACCCGCTTGCAGCAGCAGCGTTCCGGCCGCGACGCCCAGGGCGGCGACCGCCGCAACCTTCAACCGGAACAGCGCCGCCGCGATGTTCCCGCGCTTCCAACTCAGCAACGGACCGATTGCCATCAACGCCATCAAAACGATCGCGAGCGGCACGAAGAAGAAATTGTAGACCGGCGCCCCGACCGACAGCTGATCGCCGTTGCTGATCTGGACGAACAGCGGGAGGAACGTGCCGATGAAAATCGCACCGCACGTCACGACGAGGAACACGTTGTTCAGAATCAAACTGGTCTCGCGGCTGGCGAACGCAAACAAGTTGCCGAGCTTCATCTGCGGCGCCCGGATCGCATAAAGCGTCAACGCGCCGCCGGTCGTCGCAACCAACAGCCCCAAGATGAACACGCCGCGCGCCGGATCGCTGGCGAACGAATGCACGCTGGAGATGACGCCTGAGCGCACCAGGAACGTTCCGATCAGGCTCAACGTGAACGTCAGGATGGCGAGCAGGATGGTCCACCGCTTCAACGCATCGCGCTTTTCGACGACGATGGCGGAGTGGAGAAGGGCGGTCCCCGCCAGCCACGGCATCAACGACGCGTTCTCGACCGGATCCCAAAACCACCATCCGCCCCAGCCGAGTTCGTAATAGGCCCACAGCGACCCCAGCATGATGCCCATCGTGAGAAACGCCCACGCGGCCAGCGTCCACGGCCTGACCCACCGCGCCCACGCCGGATCGACCCGCCCTTCGATGAGCGCCGCGACGGCAAACGAAAACGCCATCGAGAACCCGACATAGCCGAGATAGAGAAACGGCGGATGCGTGGCGAGCCCCGGATCCTGCAGCAGCGGATTAAGCCCGTTCCCATTCACCGGCGCCGGATCAAGCCGCGCAAACGGATTCGACGTGAACAGAATAAACGCCAAGAACCCGGCGCCGATCATCCCCTGCACGGCAAGCACGCGCGCGACCAGCGTGTCGGGCAGATTGCGCGCGAAGGCCGCGACCGCACCGCCGAAGATCGCCAGGATCAACACCCACAACAGCATCGACCCTTCGTGGTTTCCCCACACGCCGGAGATTTTGTACATGAGCGGCTTGGCGGAATGCGAATGCTGCGCCACCAGCGAAACCGAAAAGTCGGAGACGACGAACGCCGCCGTCAGCGACCCGAAGGCAAAGGCGACGAACAGCAACTGCCCGATCGCCGACGACCGCGCGAACGCCATCAGCCGTCCGTCGCCGACGGCGGCGCCATAGAGCGGCACGGTCGCTTGCGCGACAGCCAGCGTGAACGCCAACACCAACGAGAACAGGCCGACCTCAGCGATCACGGTCTAACTCCGCGCCGCCGCAGCGAACGCAACCAGGAGGTGTTGGAAAAAACATGCGTAATCGAATCCGTCACGCCATCACATTGGCGGATTTGAGCCAAAACTGCCGTCACGTTGCCATCACATTGCCATCACATGTAACGGATCGGCCTGCGGAAATCTGCCGCGCGGACGGGAGAGAGGGTGACGAGAAATCATCGCGGAACATACGGCGAACTGTGCGCCAAGTCGAGGTGACAAAGCGCGGGCGGGCGGCATCGCTGCAACGGCGCCCGGCCGCGTCTCTTGTAGACTAAGCGTCGATTGAGGGGTTGAGAGTCATGAAGCTTCGAACGCCGCTGGGCATCGCCGTCCTGTCTGCGGCACTGATCGTGTCCGCGCACGCATCGCCGGACCGCGTGAAGTTTCTGGAAGGGGCGTCCGCCGCCGCCTTACCGCTCGAGCAGCAGAACGAAGAGGTCAAAGGTTACCTGCCGCCAGCGGCTGTCGATCCCGCAGTGGTCCCGGCGCCGCCCACTATCGACTCCGCGCAAGACAAGGTGGACGTCGCGTGGCTCAAAGGTTCGATCGCGCGCGCCGACGCGGAACGCTGGAAAAAAGCGGTCGACGACGATGCGTCCGTCTACGATCGTTTCAGCGAAGCCCTGGGCGTCACCATCGACCGCCAAACCGTGCCGCGTCTGGTGCGCGTACTTAACCGCGTTTCGGAAGATGCGTTCGCCGCGTCGGGTGAAGCAAAGAAGCGTTTCTCACGCCCGCGCCCCTTTCAACGCTTCGCCCTGACGCGCGTCTGCGGTCAAGCGAAACCGCCAAAGCCCGAGGCCGCGCCGACCAAAGGCACGTCCTATCCGTCCGGCCACGCCGTCGTGTCGTGGGCTGCAGCTTTGGTCATGATGGAAGCGGCGCCTGCCAACGCGACGCCCATCGTCACGCGCGCGGTCAGTTACGGCGAAAGCCGCGTCGTCTGCGGCGTCCATTTCCCAAGCGACATCGAAGCCGGCCGCATCCTTGGCGCCGCCGTCGTCGATAAACTCTTCACCGTCCCCGAATTCCGCCGCGATCTGATCTGTGCCAAGCGCGAAGTGCAGGGCCTTCTGGCCGGACAACGCAGCGAAGACCTGCCGGCGTGTCAGTAGAGCGCGCAAAAAATCCCTCTCCCGCCAAGCAGGAGAGGGATCGGTATCGTTACGGCTGCACGCAGGTCAGAACGCCGTTCGCGTTTGTAATGTCGCCGTTGCGGCAGGTTCGAAGATCGATCGTCGTTTCCTTGTAGGCGCCGGTCGCGTCTTGGCACTCGGCCTTCAGCGTGCGGCGTTCGACTGACGCGTTGCGGCAGCTCGTGCCGTACGAGCCCTGCGGCGCTTGACGCGCTTCATTCGCGCCACCGCGCGGGCCACGTCCATCGCCTTCACCGGACGGCGGCTGCGTCGTCTCAGTTGCCGGCGGTGGTGGTGACGCCGGCGCCGGAGCGGACGGTGCCGGCGACGGTGGTGCCGGCGGCGGTGGAGGCGGCGCGGGTGGCGGCGGCGTCGGCGCCGCCGGTGGCGTCGGCGTCGGCAACGGTGTTGCCGGCGGAGGCGCGGCAGCGGCGCAGCTCAGCTGCCCATTGAGATTCGCGATGTCTGTCGCATTGCGGCATCCGCGCAGATCAAGCGTCGAATTGCTCCATCCACCACTCGCGGTCTTGCACTCTGCGCTCAGCACGCGGCGTTCGACCGTGATGTTCCGGCACGACTGCGTGTAAGAGCCGGCCGGCGCGCTTTGCGTTTGCGGTGGCGTCGCGGGCGCAGCCGGAGGTGTCACAGGCGCGGCGGGCGGCGGCGCAGCGGGCGTCGCCGGCGGAGTCGCGGGCGGCACGGACGGAGGCGGCGTCTGCGGGCCGCGCGGGCCTGTGCTACCCGGCGGGAACGGTCCCGTATTGCGCGGCGCGCACTTCAGTTCGCCGTCGTCGTTGATGATACCTGCGCGGTCGCAGCTGCGCGCGTCGATCGTAGCGATCCGCCAATCGCCGCGCCGCGAACGGCACTGACCCGACAGCTGGCCCCGGCTGTAGCTCATGTTCCGGCAGCTCTCTTGATACGACCCTGCAGGCAGTTGATCGTTCTGCGGCGGGAACGGCCCGGTGTTGCCGGGCGGCGGCGGAGGCGGCGGGAGCGGTCCCGGATTGCCGTCGCCTCGATCGTTGCGATCATCACGGTCACCACGGTCATCCCGGTCGCCGCGCGGCCCGCGGTCCTCGCGATCGCGATCCCAACGATCGTCATTCTGGTCATAGTAGTTGCCGCCACCACGACGGCCGCGGCAGGTGAGTTCGCCATCGCGCACGGCAATGTCGTCGCCGCGATCGCAGAGTTTCAGATCGAGATCCGTCTCCGTCCAACGTCCGCGCCGATCGCGACATTCCGCCGTGATGTAGCGCCCGTCGAATTCCACATTGCGGCAATATTGCAGATAGCTGCCCTGCGGCGCGTCGTACCGGTCGCGCACGCGGCGCAGCGACGAGATGCGATCGTTCAAGCGATAGACGTTCAAGTTGGGCGTGTCGCGGCGCAAAACTTGGCAGCGGCCGCGATAATCCGCGTGCTCACACACCTGCCAGCTGCCGCGGCGCACACGGACGGATGAGGCGACGTCGTTGAACCAGCGCGGCAGAGCGGCCGTATTGCCGCTTACCGGGAATTGCCGGCCGCGATAATTCGAGTGCTCGAACAGCAGGATGTCGCCCGGCTTCTCGCGGCAGACCAACCGGCCCGAGATGTTGGCGATGTCGCCAAGACAGTTGCGATAACCTTCCAACCGCGCAGGGATGAGACGGCCTTCACGTGTGCGGCAGCGCGCCGTCAGCACGCGCGGCGTGGCCCGGACGCCGGTGCAGCTGCTTAGATACGAGCCCGAGGGCGCGGGAGCCGCTTGCGCCGGCGCGACACTGACCAAACTGACAAGCGCGAGAAGCGCAGCGAGTGCAGCGTAAATCGGCGTGCGGCTGAGGCTGTGGTGGGCTGAAATCACGGGAGCTTCCTCATTGTGTGGACGCCGCGCTTATGCGCGCTGCTCAACTCAATTGTAACGCGGTTGGTACGGTTGGGTTCCCTTGTAGCGCAAAGCGCCCCCGGTTCAACTCATTGAGAGCCTGGGATTGGGGACATGCTCTTCTTTACGGCGTCCACGGGCTAACGAAACCCCATCGCCAGCACATACATCTCAGCCGAATCCGACCGGCTTGCCGGCGGCTTGACGTGGACGACCCTGGTGAAGCGCTTCTTAAGCGTTTCGAGCAGCGACCGCTCCGTGCCGCCGCGCAAGACCTTGCAGACGAACGTGCCGCCCGGCTTCAACACCTCGACGGCAAATTCAAGCGCCGTCTCGCACAGGGCCATAACGCGCAAGTGATCCGTCTCGCGATGCCCCGTGGCGGGCGAGGCCATGTCGGAGAGAACGGTGTCGACCGGCCCCTTCAACGCGCGCTTGATTTCGTCCGGTGCATGCGCCGCCATGAAGTCGAGATGCATCAACGCGGCGCCCGGGATGGGATCCATCTCCTGAATGTCGACGCCGATGGCGCGGCCTTCGCCCAGCCGCTCGACCAGCACCTGCGTCCATCCGCCGGGCGCCGCGCCCAGGTCGACCGCACTCTGTCCCCGTTTCAGAAACCGGTGTTTGTCGTCCATCTCCTTCAGCTTGTACGCCGCGCGCGAGCGATAACCCTCGCTCTTGGCTGCGCGCACATAAGGATCGTTGATCTGACGCTCAAGCCACAATTGAGACGACTTCGTGCGCAGCTTCGCCGTCTTCAGCCGTATCTTCAGGGCGCGCGCGCCGCCGCCAGGTTTCTTGACGCCACCCGTCATGTCGATGCTCCGCCCGGCTTGAATCGTCCACGCTTGCGCCGCCGCCCGCCGCGCCGCTTGCGCCGCCGCTTCGGTCCGCGATCGTCGGCGCCTTCCATGAGCGCAAGCAGCATGCCCTCGCGCAAACCGCGGTCGGCCACGCGCAACCGCGGCGGCATCCACACCGAAAAGATCGACTCGAAGATCGCAAGTCCGGGGATCACAAGTTCAGCGCGCTCCGGTCCCACGCACGGATGCGCCGCGCGTGCTTCGCGGTTCATCCGCTTCAAGTCGGCGATCACGCGCAAAATGTCGTCGCGCTTCATCCACGTGCCGTCGACCTTCGATCGTTCATAACGGTCTAGGCAGAGGTGAATACCGGCGATCGTCGTAACGGTGCCCGACGTGCCCAGCATATGAAACGTGCCGGCCGGGTGAACCCCCGCGGGCGGTAAGCCAACGATCTCGCCAAGCCGCCGCTTCACTTCCGCCGTCATCGCCTCATAGGTGCCCGGGTCGTCCAGCTTGCCTAAGAACATCTCCGCCAGCGACACGACGCCAAGCGGCATCGATCCCCAGCGCAAGATGCGCGGCACGCGTCCCTGTTCGCGCAAATCCAGCCAAATGAGCTCGGTCGACCCGCCGCCGATGTCGAACACCAGCGCGCCCTTGTCGTTGCGGTCCAGCAGCGGCGTCACGCCACGTGCCGCAAGCCGCGCTTCTTCCGCCGGCGGGATGATGTCGAAATGCAGACCTGTCTCTTGCGCCACCCGCTTGATGAAGGCGGGGCCGTTCGTCGCCGTCCGGCAGGCTTGCGTCGCGATGGCGCGCGCACTCGTCACCCCGCGCTTGCGCATCTTCGAGGCGCAGATGCGGATCGCTTCGATCGCGCGGCTCATCGCGGCTTCGGACAGTTCACCGGTTTGCGACAGGCCTTCGCCCAGCCGCACCGTGCGCGAGAAAGAGTCGAGAACGCGAAAGCTGCCCTGGTCGGGCTTCGCAATCAGAAGCCGGCAGTTGTTGGTGCCAAGATCAAGCGCAGCATAGATATGCCCAGGCCTTGCACCTTGCGGTGGAACATCGCGGCCCTCGCGGCCATCGGGTGGCGAACCCTCACGGCCGTCATGCTGCGCCCCACGCGAACCTTGCGCCACGGGGCAAATCCAAGTCTCGACCGGTGCGTCGCCTGACTCGAAAGTCCGGCCGCACACAGTCCATGTTTCAGTTGGATGACACTTTAGGCGTGGGCGGGCAGGGCGGCAAGCTGGCCGTGCGTTAGCGTTTCCGCCTGTCCCGCAAGCTTAACGCGTAAACGCGCGCCCTCTGATCAACACGCCTTCGGGGCCAAGCCGCCCTGGATAGCACCGGTAAAACGCGCCGCACTTGGTGTAGTACATCGCCACGCGACTGCCGCGACGCTCCATGTAGTAGCAAACCTCAACCCCCCAGCCGACGCGCGGTATCGTTTGGCAAACGTCGCCGTCCTCGTCGACGCGCCAAGTACCGTTCTCCGTGTAATCCAGTTCTTCGATCGGCCCGTGGGGCACGCGTGCCCCCAGCCTGCGGAAGTGCGCCTCCACTTTCCCGTCGAAACCGTAATAGACCTCCCACCGATACTCGGTGCGCGAGTCGGAGTCCGACGGCGCCGATCCGTCGGCGAAACCTTCGGTGCCGACCAGCGTGTGCCCGGCCAGCCAATCGCGGACGTTCCCACGTTGACCGACGACGACCACGCGCTCGCGCGGCCAATCGGCGCGCGATTGCGGATTGTCCGGATTGCCTTGGGCGGATGTCTCGGCGCTACCGGCGACGAACGCTAGCGCACCGCATAGAGCGACCGCCGCCATGAGCAAGCGCATTTATACCCTCCGTCGCCGCCGCGTCTTTCCGCGCCGGTCGCAATATTGTGGAGGAAATTGGATCAAATTTTGGGCCGGATAGCAAAGCAGAACTGGGCCACGAGGTTGCGGTGCTTCTCTGGCACCATGATCAAAACGTCGGCAATTGTCACGACATTGTAACCAGGCCGCTTGGCGATTGCGCCGAAGATCTGATCGAGCGACGGCCATTTGCGATAATCGAACGGCGGCGGCGGCGGCGCGACGAACGCCCGAGCATCGTCGACCAGGATGCAGTGCTCGTACGGAGAGGCGAGTACCGTCTCCAACTCTTCAACCAGCGGGCAAATATCCTTATCGGCGAAGTACCCCGCCCCCGCATGCGCATCGAGCCAAAACAGCGCCGGTCCTTTCAGCTCGCGCACGATCTTCGGCAACTCGCTGGCCGAGTCGCCCAGCAAATAGGTGACGTTCGAAGCCCCCGGATTGTTGACCTTCGCCTGCCGCTGAAACTCGGGATTGATCTCGACGGTCCAAACGCGCTCGAACGTCCGCGACGCCCAGCCGAGCGCGCCGCCCATGTAGGTTCCCGTCTCCACAAAATCGCGAAGTCCACCCGCCCGCGAAAGCTCGCGCGCGAGGTCGGCGAGGGGAGATTGATGAATCGAGCCCATGGGGATGCTCTCCGGTTCGGGGCCGCACGCTCTGATTTTCCGCGGGCCCGGGTCAAGCTATTGACGAGCGGTAGCTGCGGAACAAGGTAAAGCCCCACGCGGGCATTGTGCCGCGCTTTACAGGTCTCTCGGGAGGGGCTACACGCTCCTCGCAACTCGATTCCCGAGTGATTTGTGAGAGAAAGGGATCGGCTTGCAACTCCGCGAAGCTCTGACTTTTGACGACGTCCTGCTTGTGCCGGGCGCGTCCGACGTGATGCCGGGCCAGGCCGACACACGCACCAAACTCACGAAAACGATCGAACTCGCCGTGCCGCTGATTTCGGCGGCGATGGACACGGTCACCGAAGCCCGCCTCGCCATCGCCATGGCGCAGTCCGGCGGCATGGGCGTCATCCACCGCAACATGACGCCCGAAGACCAGGCGAACCACGTGCGCCAGGTGAAGAAGTTCGAGAGCGGCATCGTCTTCGATCCGATCACCATCTCGCCCGACGCCACCCTGGCCGAAGCGCGCACGCTGCGCGAGGCCCACCGCATCTCCGGCATCCCCGTCGTCGAACCAAGGTCCGGCAAGCTCGTCGGCATCCTCACCAACCGCGACGTCCGCTTCGCCAACGATCCGCGACTGCCCGTTTCGCAGCTGATGACGAAGGAAAAGCTGATAACCGTCCGCCAATCGATCGGCATGGACGAAGCCAAGCGCCTGCTGCACCAGCACCGCATCGAAAAGCTCCTCGTCGTCGACGATCAATACCGCTGCGTTGGCCTGATTACCGTGAAGGACATCGAGAAGGCGGAATCCCATCCCAACGCCGCCAAAGACGCCAAGGGCCGCCTGCGCGTCGGCGCGGCGACGACGGTCGGCGCCGACGGTCTCGCTCGCACGGAAGTGCTGATCGCAGCCGGCGTCGACGTCATTGTCGTCGATACCGCGCACGGCCACTCCGCGCGCGTCATCGAAACGGTCGCGCGCATCAAGCGCATGTCGAACGAAACGCAGGTGTTGGCCGGCAACGTCGCGACCGCCGAAGCGGCGAACGCGCTGATCGACGCGGGCGCCGACGGCATCAAGGTCGGCATCGGCCCGGGTTCGATCTGCACCACGCGCATGGTCGCGGGCGTGGGCGTGCCGCAGCTGACCGCCATCATGGACGTCGTCTCGGCCGCGCGCCCGCGTGGTGTCCCGGTGATCGCCGACGGCGGCATCAAATATTCGGGCGACTTCGCGAAGGCGATCGCCGCCGGCGCCAACGTCGCCATGCTGGGCTCGCTCTTCGCCGGCACCGACGAAAGCCCGGGCGAGGTCTTCCTCTACCAAGGCCGCAGTTACAAATCCTATCGCGGCATGGGCTCGCTGGGCGCCATGGCGCGCGGCTCGGCGGATCGCTATTTCCAAGCGGAAGTGAACGACACGCTGAAGCTGGTGCCCGAAGGGGTCGAAGGCCAAGTCCCCTACAAAGGTCCGCTCAGCAGCGTCGTCCACCAATTGGCGGGCGGCCTGCGCGCGTCGATGGGTTACACAGGCAGCCGCACGGTCCCCGATTTCCAGGAGAGGGCGAAGTTCGTCCGTATCTCGTCGGCGGGTCTGCGTGAAAGCCACCCGCACTCGATCACCGTGACCCGCGAGTCGCCCAACTACCCGATGTCCGGCTAGTGACACCAGGCGCTCGTCTTGCCGCGGCGGCGGAAGTTCTCGCCGAAATCTTCGCGCGCAAGGCGGCCGCCGATCGCACGCTCTCGGGCTGGGGCAAAGCCCACCGCTTCGCCGGCTCAAAGGATCGTGCCGCAATAGCAGAGCGCGTCTACGCCTGCCTGCGCCGCCGCAACGAATGCGCGTTCGCGATGGATGACGAAAGCCCCCGTGCTCTCGTCCTAGGCTCGCTCGCCCTTATCGACGCGCTCGACGTCGAACGCATCGAAGCCCTGGCCATCGACGGCACGCACGCCCTCGGCCCCCTGACGGCAGACGAACGCGCGCGCCTGCAAGCGCCGCGGCACACGAAAGATCCATGGATCACGCTCAACTATCCGCGGTGGCTGCACGACGAGTTCGCCTCCGCGTTCGGCGCGAATCTCGAACGCGAGATGGCGGCGCTGAACACGCGCGCGCCGCTCGACCTGCGCGTCAACACGCTGAAGACCGATCGCGACGCCGTCATCGCCGAGTTGACGGCGGCCGGCTTCACCGCGACCGCGCGCGACGTGCCGACCGCCATCCGCCTCGCCGACGAAAACGCCAAGGTCACGGCGCAACCCGCCTACGCCGAGGGCCGCATCGAGGTCCAAGACGAAGCCTCGCAGCGCGCGGTCCTGTTCGCGAAAGCAACTCCCGGTGACACGGTGATCGACCTCGCGGCCGGCGCCGGCGGTAAGGCGATCGCGCTCGCCGCGGCGATGCAGAACCAAGGCCACGTCATCGCTTGCGACATCGACCCCGGCCGCCTGCACCACATGACGCCGCGCATCGTCCGCGCCGGCGCAACGATCGTGGACGTTTTGGGCGACCCTTACGGGCTCGTGGTTACGACGGCGAAGGGTGAGGGCGCCGATCTCGTCTTCGTCGACGCGCCGTGCTCGGGCACCGGCACCTGGCGCCGCAATCCGGAATCGAAATGGACGATCGACCCCGCGCGCATGGCGACGTTCCGCGCCGCGCAGACAAAATTGCTCGATCGCGCCGCCGAACTGACAAAGCCGGCGACCGGCCGCATCGTCTACGCCGTCTGCTCCGTCCTGCCGGCCGAGGGCCAAGCGCAGGTCTCCGCGTTCACCGCGCGCCATCCCGCGTGGGCCGTCAGCGGCTCGGAAACCCTAACCCCCGCGCGCGACGACACCGACGGCTTCTTCGTCGCCATGCTGGAGCAAACGCGGCGATGAGCCACTGTATTTTTCGCCCGAAGCGGTATATCTCGCCTCCATGACCCGCCGTCAGCGCCGCGTCGCGTTTCTTACCGGAGCCTTGGGCGTCGCCACCGTGGCGATTGTCCTGCTCGTGACCGCGCTCGGCGACAACGTCCTCTATTTCTACTCGCCCAGCGAAGCCAAGGCCCGCAGCGTTCCCGTCGGCCGCTCGATCAATCTGGGCGGCCTGGTGGAGAAGGGCAGCATCGAACACCCCGGCGGCGTTGAGACGCGCTTCAAAGTCACCGACGGCGATGCGACTGTCGCCGTCACCTACACGCGCGACCTGCCGGATCTGTTCCGCGAGGGCCAAGGCGTGGTCGTCACAGGCGCTTTCCGCGAGGATGGCGGCTTCGACGCCTCAAACGTCCTGGCCAAGCACGATGAAAATTACATGCCCCCAGAAGTCGCTCGCGCGCTGAAGGATAAGGGCGTATGGAAGGAAGGGGCGACGAAGCCCTAGAAACCCGCCGAAAATGGCAGTTTCTCACGCGCGCAATTGATCACCACGTCGTGACCCGGAGTTAATGTTCCGGACAGATTTAAGACATGATCTCGCGCCTATATACTATCCTCAATCGGTCAGGGGTCCACGATGGGCGGCCCCCTAGTTCGTTCCCAGGGAGAAGTCGATGTCCTCCGAATTGTCGCCGCAAGTCCCCGCAAAACCCCGTTCACGCGTGCTGGTCGCCAGCGCGGCCGTTCTTGCGCTCGCCGTCAGCGGCGGTGCCGTGGCTGGCTTTGTGTGGGGCGGTGGTGGCCACCCCGCCGTTGCTGAATCGACGGTCGCACCGGCCGGCAAGGCCGAGACCCTGGCCTCTGCGGTGACCGCGCCTGCGACGGCTGCGATCGGCGCCATCCCGCCCTCAACCAACACCGGCGCGCTCCCCAGCCTCGCCGACATCGTCGAGCGCGTCTCGCCCGCGGTGGTCAGCCTCAAGGCGAAGGTCACGGCCGAAAAAACCGCCGAAGTCACCGACGAAGAACTCGAACAGCTGCCGCCCAGCCTGCGCGACTTCTTCGAACGCTTCCGCAAGAACGGCCCGCCGAACCAGCAGCGCCGCCCGCGCGGCGAAGTGCAAGGCTCCGGCTTCGTCATCGAAAGCAACGGCTACATCGTCACCAACAACCACGTCGTCGCCAACGCGACCGACATCGAAGTGGCCTTCGCCGACGGCAAGAAGCTGAAGGCGAAACTCATCGGCCGCGACGAACTCACCGACATCGCCCTCATCAAAGTCGAACCGAAGAGCACGCTTCCGTCGGTGACCTTCGCCGACGACGCGAAAGTCCGGGTCGGCGACTGGGTGCTGGCCGTCGGCAATCCCTTCGGTCTGGGCGGCACGGTGACGGCGGGCATCATCTCGGCCCGCGGCCGCGACGAAGTCAGCGGTGCTCAGTTCACGGACTATCTGCAGATCGACGCCGCCATCAACCAAGGCAATTCGGGCGGCCCGACGTTCGACCTTTCGGGTCGCGTCGTCGGCATGAACACCGCCATCTTCTCGCCGTCGGGCGGCAGCGTTGGCATCGGCTTCGCCATTCCCTCCAACACCATCCGCCGCGTTGTGGCCGACCTGAAGAAGTCGGGCGGCGTGACGCGCGGCTGGCTCGGCGTCCAAATCCAAAGCCTGAACGAAGACGCGGCGCTCGCGCTTGGCCTTCCCGATGAAAGCGGCGCCATCGTCGCCGAAATCATCGAGGGCAGCCCAGCCGCAAAGGCTGGCGTGAAGCAAGGCGACGTCGTGCTGAAAATGAACGGCACGCCGATCAAGGACAACCGCGACCTCTCGCGCAAAGTCGCCGCCCTCCAGGTTGGCCAATCGGCAGCCTTCACCGTCTGGCGCGACAGCCGTCAGGTCAACTTGACGGTGACGATCGCCAAGCGCCCCGGTGAAGACCGCGTCGCGAGCAACCGTTCCAACGACGGCAAGGGCGAAGGCAAAGACGCCGCCACGACGGCCGACGCGAAGGTTGCCGCTCTGGGTTTGAACCTGCAGACGATCACGCAGTCTGTGCGCGCGCAGTACGACCTCGACGCCACGGCCAAGGGCGTGCTCATCACCGAAGTCGATCCCGACAGCGACGCGGCCGAGCGCGGCTTGCGCCCCGGCGACCGCATCATCGCGGTCGCAGGCAGCGAAGTGCGCGCCGTCTCCGACGTGAAGTCGGCCATCGACGGCGCCAAGTCGGCGAAGCGTCCTTCCGTCCTTCTGTTCGTCGAGACGAACCGCGGCAAGGTCTACGTCCCCGTAAAGCTCGCGACGGGCAAGTCGTAACGAGAGTGCATGGGGCGGCGGGAGAACCGCCCCACACGTCCCCCTCAACCCCCCGAAGAGGACGCGAACATCGCATGAGAATTCTTGTTGTAGAGGATGACCGTGAAGCCGCCGCGTACCTGACGCGCGGCCTGCGGGAAAGCGGCCACATCGTCGATCACGCCCCCGACGGTGAAGACGGCCTCCATTTGGCCATGGGCGGCAACTACGATGTTGCCGTCGTCGATCGCATGATGCCGCGCGTCGATGGCCTGGCAATGGTTCGCCGCATGCGCGACGAAGGCAACAAGACGCCCGTCTTGTTCCTCAGCGCGCTCGGCGAAGTCGATGACCGCGTGAAGGGCCTGCGCGCCGGCGGCGACGACTATCTGGCGAAACCGTATGCCTTCGCCGAACTTCTCGCGCGCATCGATGCGCTGGCGCGTCGAAACGGCACCGATGCCGTCGTGACAAAGCTCGGCGTCGGCGATCTGGAACTCGATCTGCTGTCGCGCACCGCGACCCGCAACGCGCAGCGCATCGATTTGCAGCCGCGCGAATTCCTGCTGCTCGAATACCTGATGCGCCACGCCGGCCAAGTCGTGACCCGCACCATGCTGCTCGAGAACGTCTGGGAATATCACTTCGACCCGCAAACCAACGTGATCGACGTCCACATCTCGCGTCTGCGCGCGAAGATCGACAAAGGATTCACGGAACCTCTGCTCCACACGGTCAGAGGCGCCGGGTACTCGCTCCGTGCAGCTTCTTGATGTCTTTCGCACGGCGACTTTCCGACTAGCGTTCGCGTATCTGTGCCTGTTCGCCGTGTCGGTCATGCTCTTGCTGGGCTTCATCTACTGGCGCACGGCGGGGTTCATGGCGACCCAGGCCGACGAAACGATCCTGGCCGAAGGCCAAGGCCTCATCGAACAATACAAGCGCCGCGGCATCATGGGCCTGCGCACCATCATCGTGGAGCGCGCGTCAAGGCCAGGCCAGCGCACGCTCTATCTCTTGTCGTTCGGCGACGCGCCGCTTGCCGGCAATCTTTCGCGTTGGCCGACGGATGCAGCCGAGACGGCGAAGGGCTGGATCAACTTCAGCTACGCGCGCGGCGTCGAAGAAGATCAAGAAGTCCGCCCCGGCCGCGCCGTGCAGATGATGCTGACCGGCGGCTTCCGCCTGCTCGTCGGACGCGACATGAAAGAGGTGAACGCGATCGAAAGCACGATCCGCTCGACCTTGCTGTGGGCACTGGGCATCACCGGCTTCTTCGGCGTCGCGGGCGGCGTATGGATCAGCCGCAACGTCGTGCGCCGTCTGGAAGTCATCAACCGCACCAGCCGCGAAATCATGTCCGGCGACCTGACCCGCCGCATCCCCATGCAAGGCAGCCGCGACGAACTCGACGATCTCGCCGGCAACCTGAACCAGATGCTCGAACAGATCGAGCGGCTCATGATGGGCATGCGCGAGGTGGCCGACAACATCGCCCACGACTTGCGCACGCCGCTGAACCGCCTGCGCAACAAACTCGAAGGCGCGCTGATGGGCAACACGTCGCGCGACGAACAAATGACGGCCCTCGAAAGCGCGATCTCCGAAGCCGACGGCCTCATCTCGACCTTCAACTCGCTGCTGCTGATCGCCGAAGCCGAAACCGGCGCGCACCGCGACACGCTGGAACTCATGGATTTGAGCGAAGTCATCCACGATATCGCCGACCTCTACGAGCCGGCGGCGGAAGACCGTGGCGTGACGCTGCGCTTCGTCGCCCCGTCGCGCATCACCGTGCGCGGCAACCGCAGTCTCCTGGCGCGCGCCGCCGCAAACCTGGTCGAGAACGCATTGAAATACACGCCGCAAGGCGGCTCGGTCACCGTGTCGACCGGCATCAACCCGCGCGACGACCGCCCGACCTTTTCCGTGCGCGACAGCGGCCCCGGCATCCCCGAGGCTGACCGCGAACGCGTCCTCGATCGCTTCGTGCGTTTGGAACGCTCACGCAACACGCCGGGCTCCGGCTTGGGCTTAAGCTTGGTGGCCGCCGTCGCGCGCATGCACGATGCGGAGATCGCGCTCGAAGACGCAAAGCCTGGTTTGCTGGCGACACTCACGTTCCCCGCGGTGGAAGAGAACCAAGCGGTTATCGCGGCGCAACCTCGGCGCGCTCTTCTTTCACCCACAAAAGCCCAACGAGCCCCAGAACCAGAAACACAAGGATGACGGCAAACCCCGCGCGCTGGTTCTGCGTCGCGCCCGTCACCACAGCGACTAAGAACGGCGCCATGAACGCGGTCGCTTTTCCGGTCAGCGTGTAGAGCCCGTAAATCTCCGACACCATTGTCGTTGGCGCGATCCGCGCCACCATCGTCCGGCTCGACGCCAAAACCGGCCCGACGAACATGCCGCCCATAACGGAGAACGCCAAACTCACCTGCTCGGGAAACTGCGTGAAGCCGAACAGCGAGAACAATGGCCCCAGCACCGGCAGCTGCTGCATCCGCAGGTCGTCGGTCACCGGGAAGAAGAACAGATACTCGTTCGGCGTCGTGCTGATCGAACCCAAAACGGCGATCGTGAACACGAAGAGGCTGATCACGATCGTCCGCTTCGACCCGATCTTGTCGTCGATCCACCCGCCGATAAACGACGTGAAGATCGGCACGGTCAGAACGATCAGCGCGTAGATGCCGATCTTCGCCGTCTCCCACCCGAACACGCCGCTGAGATAGCCGGCCAGGAAGGCGAACACCGCGCTCATCCCGTCGGCATAGATCGCCCGCACGATCAAATAAGTCGCGAGATTCCGGTAATGCACGACGCGCGAGATCGTGTGGCCCAGCTGATTGAGCCCCTTGCCGATCGCCTGCCAAAGCGTGAGCCCGGAATAGGGCAGATCCGGCGTGAACAACACCACCGGAATCGAAAACACGATCAGCCAAATGACGGAGAGCGGCCCCGAGAGCCGCTCATGCGCAAACGGCTCGTCGCCGAACCAAGCCATGATTCCGAGCGCCGGGATCGCCAGCCACACCATGAAAATCAAAAAGCTGCCGATGTAGTCGAGACTGTAGGCGATCCCGCTCATGAACCCGATGTTGCGCACGCCGGCAACCGTCGGCAGCATCGCGTTGTGATAGATCGCAGCGCATTCCATCGTCACCGCAGCTACGACGATCGCGGCGAACCCCAGCGCAACTTCGCCCGGAGAAACGAACCACAGCGCTATCATCGCGGGGATCGCCAAGACCGAAAACAAGATCAAGCCGGGCTTGCGCGGCCCATACGCATCGGCGAGCGCACCGAGAATGGGCGCGCACAGCGGAATGAGAACGCCCGCCATCGCTTGGCTATAACCCCAGACGACCTGGCCCTCGACCGGATCGCCGACGACATTCTTCTGAAAATAAGCCGCGAAGACGAAGATGTTGATGATGACGAAGTACGGGCTGCTCGCCAGCTGATAGAGCGCCCACCCGAACTGACCCAAGAACCTGCGCCGCCGCGACAGGTCCAACCCCAACTCAGAGCTCATACGATCACGGTTTCCCCGTTTTCCGCTTCGCACATATTCTCAAGCGCGCCGACGCCGTCGATCTCAACCCGCACCCTGTCCCCGGCTTTCAGCCGCACCGGCGGATCGCGCCA
>JAEUMM010000204.1 GCA_016792645.1 Alphaproteobacteria bacterium
GGCCAAGCCGAGAACGACCGCGACGCCGCCCGTCAAGGCTTCGGCTCAAACGCCGCCCCGGCCGCGCAGCAAAACCAACTCGGCGTCGCGCTTCTCACCGCCATGATCTCGGCCGCCAAGGCCGACGGCGAAGTCGACCGCGCCGAAAGCCAACGCATCCTCGGCCAAATGGACCAAGCCGGCCTCTCGTCGGAAGAGAAATCCTTCCTCCTCGGCGAACTGGCGAAGCCGCTCAACATCGACGACGTCGTCAAGCACGCGACAACGTCCGAGGTGGCCGCGCAACTCTACACGGCCTCCGCCATCGTCATCGACGACAAGAACGAGACCGAGCACACCTACCTCGCGACGCTCGCCGAACGCTTGCGCTTACCGCCGACGTTCGTCACCGAGCTCGAACGCCACATGAGGACGCTCGGCTGAACCTTCAGGCTTATCTTGACCGCATCAAGTTCGAGGGAAGGCCGGCGCCCGACCTCGACACGCTGAGGTGCGTCCATCGCGGCCACGTCGAGAACATCCCCTACGAGAACCTGGACGTCCAATTCGAGCGCAGGGTCTCGCGCGATCCGCGGGCGATTTTCGACAAGCTCGTGACGCGCCGCCGCGGCGGCTGGTGCTACGAAATGAACGGCTTGCTCGATTGGGCGCTTGGCGAAATCGGCTTCAAGGTTACGCGCATGGCCGGCGGCGTAATGCGTGCCGTGCGTGGCGATGAAGCGCTCGGCAACCACCTCGTGCTGTGGGTTCATCTCGACCGGCCGTACATCGCGGACGTCGGGTTCGGCGACGGCCTGATCGAGCCGGCGCCGATTGCGGCGGGCGAGATCAGGCAAAAATTCCTAACCTTCCGCCTCGAAGACATGGGTGACGGCTGGTGGCGGTTCCACAACGACCCCGCCGGCGGCGCGCCGTCGTTCGACTTCCGCATGGCTCAAGCATCCGAAGCTTTGCTGGATGAGAGATGCGCTTGGCTTCAATCCGATCCGCTCTCGCCGTTTGTCCAGAATGCCGTTGTCCAACGGCATCTGCCCAACAGCCTTGCGATGATGCGCGGCCTCCTGCTGAAGACGGTCGGGCAGGGCGAGGGCGTGCGCGAGATCGCGTCCGCGACCGACTACGTGGAGACTCTGGAGGGCGTCTTCGGGCTGGCCCTGCCCGATGCCAAAACCCTGTGGCCCAAGATACAGGCGCGCCACCGCGAGGTCTTCGGTTAACGCCAACGCAACCCACGGCGTGGTTTGTGACTTATCACCCATCGCGCTAAGGGTGCCCGCATGGACCCGCAGGAACTCTACATCCGCTTTTTCACGGCGCTCGCTATCGGCCTGGCGATCGGTATCGAACGCGGCTGGAAACAGCGGCACGAGAAAGCGGGCGAGCGCGAAGCGGGCATCCGCACATTCACGCTCTTTGCTCTGACGGGTTTCGCAGCCGGCATCGCGGCCGAGCCTCTGGGTCCGGTCTTCGTGGCCATCGTCGCCGTCGGCATCTTCACGCTTGTGACCGTCGGCTACGTCAGCGATGTGATACGCGACCACGCCGACCGCGGCATGACGACCGAGGTCGCGGCGCTTCTCACTTTCGTTCTGGGCGCACTGTGTGCCGAGGGCGCGGTGCTGCCCGCCGCGATCGTCGGCGTCGTCGCGGTCGCGCTTCTCGACCAAAAGGATCTGCTGCACGGTTTCGTTCAGCGCCTGCAAAAGCTCGAACTCACCGCCGTCGTAAAGGTTATGCTGATCTCCGTCGTCTTGCTTCCTGTCCTGCCGAACGAGGGCTACGGACCGGGCGGCGTGTTGAACCCTTATGAACTCTGGTGGGCTGTCGTCGTTATCGCCGTGTTGGGACTCGTCGGCTACGCGGCGATGAAGATCGCAGGCACGCAGCGCGGCGCGCTTTTGATGGGCATCTTCGGTGGCCTGTTGTCGTCGACCGGCGTCACCGTCAGCGCCGCGCGCGCCTCCCAAGGAGCGAAGGCCGCGGCCCTCCCGCTCGCCAGCGCCATCGCAACTGCGCAAGCTGTCATGTTCGTGCGCACCGCCGTGCTGATCTCCGTGATGAACGCGGCTCTTCTCGACTTCGCGATCGTGCCGCTGGCCATGGGCGCAATCGCCGCGATTGTTGGCGCGTTGATCGTGACCTATCGCGCCCACAAGACGACCCAGTCGGAGGCCTTCGACGCCGGCTCGCCCGACGCTCTCAATTCGGCGATCAAATTCGTGGTAATCGTCGCGGCCATGCTGTTGCTCGCGCACTACGCGCAAGTTTATGCGGGCGACGTCGGTCTGATTTTGTCGGGGGTGCTCGCCGGCGCGGTTGATGTCGATGCGGCGACCGTTTCGGCAAGTCGCCTTTCGGGTTCCCAAGTTAATGAGGCTTCGGCGGCGGCAGGTGCGGCCAGCATTGCGGTCGCCATCACCGCGAACAGTTTCGTTAAATCCGCGATCGCCTATTCTCTCGGCACGCGGGCGCTCGCGTTCCCGGCGATCGCCGTCCTCATCAGTTCCGGCGTTGCGGCGCTGGTCGGAGCCGGCATTGCGTATCTATGGTTGCCGCACTGAAAGCAAAACGGCGTGTGGAACCCACACGCCGCCGGAAAGTCCGATGACCTCGCGTCCAATTGTGCGTTGTTATTGGATGACCTTAAGCCTGTCGGCCGAAATGCGGCCGTCGCGGCCCGGTGCGACCTCAAAGGTCACCTTCTGGCCTTCCGCGAGATCCTGAATTCCCGAACGCTGGAGCGCCGTGATGTGGACGAACACATCCTTGCCGCCGCCATCGGGAGCGATGAAGCCATAACCCTTCGCGGTGTTGAAGAATTTGACAACGCCATTCGTCATTTTCAGTCCCATTCCTTCACAGATACACGGCCGCGCCGCAGACTACCTGCGGGCGTACCACTGCGCATGACTTATCCTGTGGGGAGGCGTCGGCGAGACGCGAAGATACCGTGTGAAACCACCGGCAAGCTGCGGCACGTCTTCATGCACTCGTCTTTCGGCAAAGCCAGTCGCGCCCGAAACATGGCGAAGCACGTTTAGACGCGCAAGCCCAAATCATCGTTTGTGTGACCGGTGATAAGGGGCCTTGACTTGAGCGGGCCACTTGTTCTCAGCCGCAAGCAAAGCAAGGCGGATTGCGCGCAAATTTCATCTGTACGCTGAACAAAATTTAACCCGCGCCGGGAAACGGCGGCGCCGAAGGTGCGAGAAGCAACGACACGCCGATGAGAAGCAGCGTGATCCCGCCAACCAAGCTTAAGGCCCAGTAAGTCCGCAAGAGCCAGCCATCCATCGTGCCCGCAAGCCGCAACGCCACGTGTCGCGCGCCCGAGGAAAGCAGTGCCAGAGCCGCGACGGTGATTCCCGTCCCCAAAGACATCGCCGCCGTCGCCAGAACGCCGACAAAGAACACGCCATAGGAAAGCGCAAACAGCAAAACGAGTATCGCGCCCATGCAGGGCCTAAGGCCGACCGCAGCGACGACGGCAACGCCGGTGCGCCAATCGCGAACCTCCGCTGGCGCAATATGCGTGTGCGCGTGTTCATGCTCGTGCGGGTGGTCGCAATCGTGCGCGTGCGAATGGCCGTGATGTGCGTGTCCATGCGCGTGCAGATCCCGCCCCGCCAGGATCGAGCGCACCGTAACGACCAGGATGTAGAGCCCAACCCCCGCAATCATGACGGCGCCCAGCGCCTCGAGCGGCCGCGTCATATCCGCGACCTCCTTGCTCACAAAACCCAACACCGCGGCGAGCAGCCCAACGGCGGATATTGCGGTGACACCTTGCGCCGCCGCGGAAAGAAAGGACAAAGCGATGCCCCGCCGGATCGCGCTGTCAGTGCCGACAAGATAGGCGGCAATAACGGCCTTGCCGTGACCTGGCCCCGCAGCGTGAATGACGCCGTAGAAGAATGCCAGCCCAAGAAGCCACGCCAGCGCCCCGACCGAACCTTCGTCCTTGACGGCCCGCACGGCTTTGGCCAGACCGCGCCAGAGTTCGCTCTGCACCTGGTTCACATATGACAGCGCATCGCCCCACCACGACGTATCGACCGGCGCATCCTGCGCGGGCGGCATCGGCAAAGGTTGCGCCTGCGCCAAGCCAAGAACGGCGAGCGCCAGCACGATCAGTAGGATGGCCCGGATCATTTTGCCTTGGCGGCGCCGCAAGTGATGTCGACGATGGCAGCCGACGTTGCGTTCAGCACGTCGTTCACCGGTGCCGTCATCTTGACGGACTGGGCGATGTTTAAAGCGCCGGCTTTTGTCGTGTCGATTTTGCGCAAGGCAAAGCTGCAGGACTTCGGCGCCGATCCCGTGAACACGACGCTGTTGGTCGGCAGGGGCGCGATGTCGATATAGTAGGTGGGATCGAAACTGGCGTAGCTAAGTTTGATGGCCGCCGGATCCACCGGCTTGGTCAGAGGCAGCCGGAACGCGAACGTCAACCGCCCCTTGTCGAAAATCGCCTTCGCGTTCGTCGGCGCACCGGTGTCGATCAGCTTCCCGTCCGTCTGAACGAACATGAAGTACCTGTAGTCCTTCAGGTTCTTCGCATAATTGTTCGCCAGTTCCTGCAGTTCGGCTGTGTCGAACTTGCCGTTCTTGTTCTTGTCGATGCCGTCGGTGGCAAACTGGCTGTAGAACTCGTCGAACGTCCACCCGACGCCGATCGCGTCGACCACGCCGCCCTCGTTGAAGTTCACGGACGACCGCATGTCGATCCAAACATGCGGATGGGCGAGGGCCGCCGCGGGCCCAAGAAGGGCGCCGGCGGCCAGCATTGCGCGGAGAGCAAAGCGTTGCATGATCCGCAAACTAGCGGAAATGCACGGCGCCAAAAAGACCACAAATACGCGCGGAATTCCGACCGGCTAGAGCGGCAGAGCCGTCAGCGCCGCCGAGCGCAGCCGCTGAAAGTCGCACTCGCCGCGCCGCGCCAGCTCGACAAGTTTACGCGCCAGCTTTGCCCGTGCGTCTTGCGGCACGTCTGCGCCGCGGCGCGTCTGGAGCTCTTGAACCGCGTCGTCAAAGGCTTCGCGGATCGTCCGCACAACGCGCGGCTCAAGAACGTTGAACGAGGTGATATCGGTATGCGACATCCGTTTTCTCCCATGGACGAGCGCAGATCTCGGTCTGCTTCTCGCGAACGGTCGGCGTCTTTCGCCGACTCTGATTTGCCTAAACTTACACCCGATGTGTTGAAGCGGCGTTCACAAATCAACCCGCCTGCACGAATGTGTGACGGTCGTTTCGACCGATCAAGATCGCCGTGCGACAAAGCGATTCACATCGTTTTCCTGCCGCAAGCGCGAACGCGACTAGACGCCGGCTACTTTTCCCGCCACCCGTTGATTCCGCGCCGCAGCAACCAAACAGCTGTTGGTGAGATCCCATCGGCGCCCCCACCAATGGCCAGCCGTGAACATGAAAAAATAATAAGCTCTTGACGCGGGCAGCGGCTACGGCTCGGGGGGCCGAACCACCTCGACCAACAGCCGTCCGCCCAGGCAGGTCTTGAGCCCGAAGCCCGCCCGATGCTAACCCATTGAACTTCCTGCCGCGGATGGGTGGTCGAGTGGTTTAAGGCACCGGTCTTGAAAACCGGCGTGGGTTTGCGCCCACCGTGAGTTCGAATCTCACCCCATCCGCCAGCTGGGTCCGGATGCCCACATCGCAGTCAGTGGTCCGGCCAAGCGGCAGATCGTGACGGTCAGGCCGTGACCTTTTGCTTCCGGCCCGACAGCGTTTCGATCTCGCCCATGATCTCTGAGTAGGCGTGCGCCGCGCTTTCGCTTGACGCGGGCAGGCGTGTACCGTCCGTCATCATGGCGATGAGCGTCTGGCGTGCGCGCGAGGCGCGGCTCTTCATCGTTCCGACGGCACAGCCGCAAATCGCCGCCGCTTCCTGATAGCTAAACCCGCCGGCGCCGACCAAGATCAGCGCCTCGCGCTGTTGGTCGGGAAGCGTGCTCATCGCCCGCTTTAAGTCGGTTAGCTCGACACCGGAATGTTGCGAAGCCCCGGTGACAAGGCGCCGATCCATCGCTTCCTCGTCCCATCCGACCTGGCGCCACGTGCGCCGCTGCGCCGAATAATACGTGTTGCGCTGAATCGTAAAGAGCCAAGCTTTCATGTTCGTACCGACCGCAAACATGTGGCGGTTCTGCCAGGCGATCCTGATCGCTTCTTGCGTCAGATCGTCCGCACCGTCGCGATGGCCGCATAGTGTGCGGGCGAAAGCCCGCAGGTACGGCAGCAACTCAAGCATCTTCACGCGAAAATCTTCATCCGCGCCAGGCGTGGTCTTCAAACTGTCTTGCATGTCGAAGGTGTCTTTCGCCGGACGAGTACCGCGATCGATCGCGGTCTTGGCGACCTACACATAACGGCTCACGCGCCAATCGGTTCCGGTCCGGAACCGATATTGGCGCGTTTGCGCGTCTTAAGCACGTTTCTCGTCGGCTAGGATATCGCCGTCGTGCGCAAAATCGGCCGCTCAGTTGTCACACGTGTCGTGCTCGTCTCAACCGTACGATCGCCGGCCACTGCAGCGACAAACGGCCGTTGCATGCGCTTGTGCTTCACCATGATGGCTTCGATCGCCGCCACGCTCTTGTCCGGCGCACGCACCGAAACGAGCGTGCCGCCGGTGCGAATGCGTTCGACGTAGATCTGCGCGTCGTCCTTGTCGACGCCCGCGCCCACCAACGCCCCGACGATACCGCCGCCCGAAGCGCCGACCGCCGTCCCGATCGCCATGGTGATCAACCAGCCGGCGCCCAGCACCGGTCCGATGCCCGGAATCGTAAGCAGGCCAAGGCCTGCGAGAAGACCCGCGCCGCCGCCGAGAATGCCGCCGATTGTCGCCCCATCGGCCGCGCCGGTTTCGGCCATGTTGTTGTCGACCGTGCGATCGCCCGCGCTACGCTCCGCGCTTTGACCTTCCACCTTGTTCGTGATGATGCTGATTTCGTCTTTCGATACGCCTGCGGCCTTGATTTCGGCGACAGCGTTTGCCGCGTCGTCTCGTGTCTCGAATAGGCCGGTTACCGTCGTTGTCATGTCGCTACTCCTGAGTTGTTTGCGCACCACGAATGCAGTCGCGCCGTCGCTCGTACTTGTGTTGAAAAGCGCGCGGGCAGATGGGGTCTCTTCGGCCCGGCAGCATGTGGAACGCGCGCTGTGGACAGAACGTTCCCCCGCGTTCGGCATTTGCCCCTATTGGCGTTGCTTTCATTGAACAAACCGATGATGGCGAATTGCGTAGGCGGGGCGGGGTCAATCTGTTAAGCTTCTGCGCTAATCTCTCACTGGGACAAATGGCATGCGGATGTTGTTGCGTCGGACGCAGCATCCGAACGGCGGCGCACGCCGCCAAGGCACATGACAAGACGGTGTCGTCCGGCTCGCCTGTGCCGGAAAGAGCGAACGTGTCGAAGCTGCTCTCTGATGGAGCTGCGCCGTTGGTCGTCGGAATCGGCGCGTCGGCCGGCGGTCTTGGTGCGTTCAAAAAATTCTTCAGCCACATGCCTGCCGACAACGGCATGGCGTTCGTTCTGGTTCAGCACCTCGATCCCAAGCACGACAGCCTGCTTGCCGAATTGATCGGCAAACAAACGAGCATGAACGTCGCGGAGGCGCGCGATGGCGAGCGGCTCACCGCAAACTGCGTCTTCATCATCCCCCCCGACGCGACGCTGACGGTAAAAGGCGGCGTGCTTCGGGTGACAAAGCCAGCGCCGCCGCGCGAGACGCGCCGGCCCATCGACACGTTCTTTACCTCGCTCGCCGACGATCAGGGTGAGAACGCGGTGTGCATCGTCCTATCGGGAACCGGGACCGACGGCACCCAGGGGCTAAAGGCGGTCAAGGAGAACGGCGGTCTAACGCTGGCGCAGGCAGAGTTCGACCACCATGCGATGAGCGGGATGCCCGACAGCGCGGTCGCGACGGGGCTTGTCGATCAAGTGATGCCGGTCGAAGCGATGCCGGCGCGACTGATGGAATATCGCGCGCATATGCTCGACGTCGCCGGCGAGAAGGACGAGAACGGCACACGCACCGACACGGCCGAACATCTGAAGGCGATCAGCGCCATCCTGCGGCGCGGGATCAGTCACGACTTCGGGCAGTACAAACAGAACACGCTCGTGCGGCGGGTGCAGCGGCGCATGCAGGTGCTACAGATTCGCACCGTCCCGGCGTTCATCGCGCACCTCGAGCAGGATCCGCACGAAGTCGAATTGCTGTTCCGCGAGATTCTGATCGGCGTGACGCAGTTCTTCCGCGATCCGCTGGCGTTCGATGCGCTGGCGGCCACCGTCGTGCCGAGGTTGCTGGCGAACAAGAAAGGCGGCGGTCAGATCCGCATCTGGGTCGCCGGCTGCGCGACAGGCGAGGAAGTCTATTCGATAGCGATCCTGTTCAAGGAGGCGCTGGCCGGGCAAGTGAACCCGCCACAGGTTCAGATCTTTGGCAGCGACATGGACGACCGCGCCATCGCGCGCGCGCGAACGGGACGCTATCGCGGACCGCTGCAAGGCGTTTCGCCGGAACGATTGGCGCGCTGGTTTACGCCGCTGGAAGACGATTACTGCGTGGCGAAGGAAATACGCGAGATGTGCGTGTTCTCGGCCCACAGCCTGATCAAGGATCCGCCGTTTTCGAAGCTGGACCTCGTGTCGTGCCGCAATGTGATGATCTATTTCGATCGCGATCTGCAAGATAGGGCGCTGCGCAATTTCCACTACGCCCTGGCGCCCGGCGGGTTCTTGTTCTTGGGGGCGTCGGAGGGCGTGACGCGCAACGCGGCGTTGTTCTCGACCGTCGACAAGAAGCATCGCATCTTCGAGCGGCGCAGCGCTCTTCGGCCAACGCTGCCCGACTTTCCGACCGCGCCGGAGGCGCGAAGCATACAAGATGGCGGCGGCACCATTCGTACGACCGAGGATCGAATCGACAAACTTGCGCGGCGGGTCATGGCGAAGCACTCGCCGGCTTACGTCGTCATCGATGAAGACTCGCAGATCGTACGCTTCTCGGGCGGCGAGTGCGGACCGTATCTTGAGCCGTCGGCCGGCGTTGCGACGCTCGACCTCTTTGCCATCGTGCGCAAATCGCTGCGAACCGCGGTGCGCAGCGCGGTCCAAGCGGTGCGTGTGAAGCGCGAAACGGTCGTGACGAAGAATCTGAGCATTATGGCCGAGGGGCGGCGGCGCCTGGTCACGTTGATCGTGGAGCCACTCGCCGACGAAGGCACGCAGAGCGGCTTGTCCTTGGTTGCCTTCAGCGATGCCGGCGAGGTCAAGGCCGCCGGCGCCGCGAAAGGCGCCGCGGACGACGCGTCCGGTTCTGAGACGGATCTCGAGCGCGAGCTCTCGGTGACCAAGGCGCTGCTGCGCGGGTCAATTGAGGAGTTGGAGACGACGACGGAGGAAATGAAATCCTCCAACGAGGAATTTCAATCCGTCAACGAAGAGCTGCAGGCGTCGAACGAAGAGCTGGAAACGGCGAAGGAGGAAATGCAGTCGGTCAATGAGGAGCTTCGCACCATCAACGCCGAGATGGTTGACAAGAACGAGCAGCTCCTGCGGCTCAACAGCGATTTGCGCAATCTGCTCGACAGCACCCAGATCGCCACCATCTTTCTCGACAACGAACTGCGCATCAAAAGCTTCACCCCCGGCATGGTGGAGTTGATCCATCTCCGCGATAGCGATCACGGGCGGCCGATCACCGAATTGGTGAGCAGGCTGAACTATGCGCAATTGGAACAAGATGCGCGGAGCGTGCTTCGCACGCTCGGCGTCGTTGAGCGCGAAGTGCGTAGCGGCGACGAAAGCGTGTTGATCATGCGCATCCGGCCGTACCGCACCGTCACGAACGTCATCGACGGGGTCGTCATCACCTTCGTCGACGTAACGGCGAGCACTCTGCTGCAGACCGCGCTGAAGGAGAGCGAGCGACGTCTGGCGGCGATCGTCCAGCAGGCGACGGCGGGCATCGCCGAGACCGATCTCGACGGGCGCCTAACGCTGGTCAACCCGCTCTTCTGCCGCATCGTCGGGCGCACCGAGGACGAACTGCACGGGCTGCGCATGGACGACATCACGCATCCAGACGATGTCGCGCAGAACGCCGTCCTGTTCGATCGCCTGGTCGCCGAAAGGCAGGGGTTCGAAGTCGAGAAGCGCTATCTCCGGCCGGACGGCACGGTTGTGTGGGTTCACAACAGCGTGTCGCCGATCGTCGATGCAGACGGACGCGTGAGCCGCGTTCTCGCCGTCGTCCTTGAAGTTACCGAGCACAAGCTCGCGGAGGCGCATCGTGAACTGTTGCTGCACGAACTGAGCCATCGCGTGAAGAACACCCTCGCAACTGTGCAGTCGATTGCAGCGCAGACCGCGCAGAGCGCGACCACCGTCACCGGCTATCGCGACGCGTTCATGGCGCGGCTCATGGCGCTGGCCGCGACGCACAACCTGCTGCAGATCGGCGATTGGCACGGCGCGGCGTTGCGCGACGTGGTGGCGACGGAGCTCGCGCCCTACGAGGCCGACGCTGTACGCTGGACGCTAAGCGGCGCAGACGTGTTGCTGAAGCCCGACACGGCAGTCGCCTTCGGCATGGTGGTTCACGAACTGACGACGAACGCGGCAAAGTACGGCGCGCTCTCCAATGAACGGGGGCGGGTAGACGTCTCTTGGACGATGTCGGCGGGGGAGGGCAAACGCCGTCTGCACTTCGTGTGGCGCGAGTCGGGCGGCCCGCCGGTCAAGGCTGCCGGACGTAAGGGATTTGGCACGCGCCTCATCACGGACGGCTTGGCGTTGCAACTCGACGCCACGATCGCGCTTGTCTTCGCCAGCGAGGGCGTGCGCTGCACGATCGATATTCCAATCAGCGAGCTCGAACCATGACTGCGCTAACGGGAAGGCACATTTTGATCGTCGAAGACGAGATGATTGTCGCGCTCGATCTCAGCGATGTCGTCGAGCGTCTTGGTTGCACGGCGGCGGTTGTCGGGCGCGTCGGCAAGGCTCTGGAGGCTGCGGCGACCCAGCGCTTCGACGCCGCGATCTTGGATCTGAACTTGGCGGGCGAGCCAGTCTACCCCGTGGCGGACGCATTGCGCCGGCGCGAGACGCCCTTCGTAATCGCAAGTGGCTATGGCGCCGAAGGAATCGACGCCGCCTACCGCGACGGACCGCGGATCGCAAAACCGTACTCCGCGCGCGACGTCGAGACGGCGCTGCTGCTGGCCTTGGGATTAAGCAAAAACGCCTGAGACTTCAGATGTGCCAGGAGGGCCAGGCTTGCGGCTCCGGCAATGTCCACGGGACGTTGGAACTCGCGCGACAGCCTGTTCAAGCAACCAATAGGCGAGCCGCGGGTTGTCTCTCGTACTGAGACACTTAAGGCCGGCGCAGTTCGCTCCCTCGCGAGCTTTTGGCGGCGCGCGTAGGTCGCAGCACCTTTCTCAAAACGTGAAGGACTCCATCATGAAAATGACAACGGCGACACGTGTCGCCGCCATCGCAGTCGGCCTCAGTTTGGCGGGCGCGACGGCCTTTGCAGCGCCCGGTGACGGGCGCCGCGGCGACGACAACAACACCAACGCCAGTGATCAACAAAAGCCAGATCAAAGAGGCGACCGCAAAGGTCGGAAC
>JAEUMM010000205.1 GCA_016792645.1 Alphaproteobacteria bacterium
CACGACCTTGCCCGGGTTCATGATCCCCTTCGGATCGAGGGCCCGTTTCACCGCCCGCATCGCCTCCAACGCCACGGGCGATTTGTACCGGGTGATCTCGTCCACCTTGGCTTGGCCGATCCCATGCTCGGCGCTGATCGACCCTTCAAACGCATGCACCATGTCATGGACGACGCGCGCGACCTCATCCATCCGCGCTAGGAACGCCGCCTTATCGCCGCCCACCGGCTGGGAGATGTTGAAGTGAATATTCCCATCGCCCAGATGCCCGAACGGCACCGGCCGCGCACCGGGCACGGCGGCGACCACCGCCCGCGACGCCTCGTCGATGAAGCGCGGGATGGACGAGATCGGCACCGACACGTCGTGCTTCAGGCTGCCGCCCTCAGGCTTCTGCGCCTCCGACAACGACTCGCGCAGTTTCCAGAAGGCGTCCCGCTGCGCCCATGACTGGGCGACGACGCCGTCGACGATCAACCCGTTCGACGCCGCATCGCTCAGCAAAGACTCAATGGCGCCGGCCGTGTCCGCCATCTTCAGCGACACGTCGATCAGCACATACCAAGGATAAGCCTGCTCCAGCGGATCGCGCGTTCCCGGCACATGCCGCAGCACGAACTCAAGCCCCACCCGCGGCATCAACTCGAACGCCGTCACAGTGCCCGCGTGCCCCTGCGCGAAGTTGAGCAAGCGAACCGCCGCATCGACATCGCGCACGGCGACGATCGCCGTCTCGATCGCGGCCGGACGTGGAAACAGTTTCAACGTCGCTGCGGTGACGATCCCAAGCGTCCCCTCGCCGCCGATGAACAGTTGCTTCAAATCGTAACCCGTATTGTCCTTGCGCAAGCCGCCAAGCCCGCTCCACAGACTGCCGTCCGGCAACACAGCCTCGATCCCCAGGACAAGCTCGCGCATGTTCCCATAAGCGAGCACACCGGTCCCGCCCGCATTCGTCGAGATCAACCCGCCGATGGTCGCCGACCCCTCCGACGCCAAGCTCAACGGAAACAACCGCTCCGCCGCCTGCGCCTCCGCCTGCACATCGGCAAGCACGGCGCCCGCATCGACGGTCATCGTGTTCGCGGCGACATCGACATCGCGGATCTGCGCGAACCGTCGCAGCGAAAGGACGACTTGGCTGCCATCCGCACTCGGAATCTGCCCGCCGACGAGCCCCGTGTTCCCACCTTGCGGAACAATCGGCGTCCCTGTCTCGGCGCAGATGCGAACGATCTCCTGAATGGAAGACACGCTCGTCGGCATCAGCACAACCGACGTCACCCCGCGAAATCGTTCGCGCCATTCGACAAGATGCGGCGCGATGGCCCGCGCGTCGTCGAGAAAGCCGCCGGCGCCGGCAGCCGCTTTCAAACGATCGAGAACATCCTTCGACGGCGCGCGCGTCATTGCCGGTGACTAAGCCTCACGCCCGAGTAAAGACTCTGGAACCGCCCATCGCGATCCGGATTGACGAAGGCGATGACAACCGGTTCCGCCGCCGGCACGCGCCACAAGAAGAGATCGTTGCCCGCGGCCTCAAGCGCAAACGGTCCCTGCACGCCATAAAGCTCACGCGCCCAATCCGCGGTCCAAGCCGATGTCATGGTCAGCCCACCGTCCTTCTCGCCCACGGTCGTCGTCGATCCGAAGCGGGCATAAGTGCCCACGAACCGCGATACATCCACGCGAACATCCTTCGCCGCCTGCATAACCGGCGTCATCGTCATGCCCTCCGCACCGAAGAACGCGGCCGCAAGCTCCCGGAACAGCCCGGCGCCGTCACCGCCATTCGTCAGCAAAGAAAACACCGCACGCTTATCGGGCGAGATACGCAGATACGAGCGCTGAAACACCGACAGGCCGTCATGGCCGAAAAGCGCGTGCCCATCCCAATCGAACAGCATCCAGCCCAAGCCGAAATGATGCGCGGCAGCGCTGGGCGGCAATGGGTTCTGCGGTTCGCGCATCGCCTGCACGGCGCCCTCGCTCAGCACGCGTCCACCCTCTTTCGTCACGCCGTCGTTCAGATGCATGAGCGCGAACGAAACCAAATCACGCGCCCGCGCCATGGCCGTCGCGCCGGCAGGCCCCGCCGATGTGCCGAGGAAGATCTGCTTCGGCACCGCGATCCCGCTCTTGCCCACGATATGCCCGACCGCCACGCGATGGCGAAGCGCCTCCCGCGTCAGCGTCAGCAGCGTCGGCGTATTCAGTTTCGCCGAAATCCGCTCGCGCCAAATCGTGTCGAAGTCCCGGCCTTCGATGACCTCCAAAACACGCCCGGCGATGGAGAATCCGTGATTGCAGTACGAGAACCCGCGCCCCGGCTCGTGCAGTTGCGTCAGAACATGCCCGGCCTCGACCAGCTTCGCGACACGGTCCTCGCCGCGGGTCGTTTCCAGGAAGAGGTCGCCGTCGATCCCCGACGCGTGAGACAAAAGCTGCCGCACCGTGATGCGCGCCGACGCCTCCGCCGAGGCAACGCGGAAGTCGGGTAGGTAGCGTTGCACCGGCGCGTCCAGATCCAGCTTGCCCTCGTCGACCAGCTGCATCGCGATGGTCGTGGTGACCGGCTTTGTGATCGAGGCGATATGGAACAGCGAGTCCGTCGTCGCTTCGACGCCCGTGTCGACGTTCAAGATGCCGGCCGCCGCCTCGCGCAACGCGCCGTTCGCGTAAAGCGCAAGCGAAGCGCCAGGCACGCGATACTTCGACGCCAGGGCGCGCAGCCGCTCGCCCAACGCCCACGTCAAATCTTGTCCATCACCGGTCATCGCTCGCAACTCTACTCGCGCATCGCCGCGCGCTGAAGACGGTCGTTGATCGCTTCCCCAAGTCCGGTGGCGGGAACGGGCATCACGGCAATCACGGGCAGTCCCCAAAGATCCAGCGTGCGCAGCATGGCAAAGAGGTTTGCCGCCGCCTCCTTCAGGTTACCGCTGGGGCTCAAGTTCAGCGTACGCGCCGCGCCGGGCAGGGGGGGGCCGAACGCAAGCAGCCCTTCATCCGCGCCGACCGCCGTCGCATCGAGGCGCAACCGCGTGGCCGTCGCGTAATGCCGCTTCAAACGGCCCGGGGAATGCGGCGCGTCGGCGTCATCATGCGCGACACCGAGCGGTCCGATCACGTCTTCGATCTCCGCCCGCGTGATCGCGCCGGGACGCAACAGCGTCGCCTCGGCGCCGGCCAAACCCACGATCGTCGACTCCAGCCCATGGACGGTCGGCCCGCCGTCGAGAATCAACTCGACCGCCTCGCCGAGGCTCTCGGCCACATGATCCGCCGTCGTCGAACTGACGTTGCCGGATCGGTTCGCGCTCGGCGCGGCGATCGGCCCGCCGAAAGCCGTGAGCAAGTCCTGCGCGATCCGATGACCCGGCGAACGCAGCGCGATCGTCTCAAGCCCCGCCGTCGCCAACCACGACACGCCGCAGTCCTTCACGCGGGGCACGACAATGGTCAGAGGCCCTGGCCAAAACGCAGCCGTCAGCTTTCGCGCGCGCTCGTCCAGCACGCCGAACCGCTCCGCCGCCGCCGCGTCGGTCACATGCACGATCAGCGGATTGAACTGCGGCCGGCCCTTCGCGGCGAAAATCGACGCCACTGCCTCGTCGTTGGTGGCATCGGCGCCAAGCCCGTAGACCGTCTCCGTCGGAAACGCGACGACCTTGCCCTCACGCAGAAGGCGCACGGCCCTGGCCAAAGCCGCGGGCGTCGAATCGGTGATGGAAGAACGGCGCGTCATCGCGCCACTCATAGCGGCGCCGACCCGGCCGCGAAAGCTACTTCGCGCGTTTCGCCGTCACGTTCACCATGACCTTGACGTTCAGCGCGACGGGCTTGTCGGTCTCGAACTCTTTGTTCTGCCCCACATGGAACGCGCGCCGCGCCAGCGTGGTCTGGCCCTTAGCGACCGCCGTGTCGCCGTTGATGCTCAGAGTGAACGGCAGAACGACGTCTTGCATGATGCCTTTGAGCTTCAGCTTGCCTTGCGCCTCGTACCGGTTCGCGCCCTTGGCGACGAACGACGTCGCCTCGTAGACGGCCTGCGGGAAGTCCAGCACGTTGAACCAATCGGGCTTCAACAGCATCGCGTCGCGCGTCGCGTCGCCGGACTTCACGCCCGTCATGTCCATCGTGACCTTGACCGACGAATGCGCAAGATCCGCCGGATCGAACGCAATCAGCGCGCCGAAGCCCGGAAAGCGCCCGGTCACGCGCTGACCGTTCACCTCGACGACGAAGGTCAGCGAGCTCTTGCTCGGCACGACGTTCCAACGCGGGGGCGCCGCCAGCGACGACCCGGCGAATACCACGATCAGAAGGGCGCAAAGAACGCTACGCATGAAGATCATCCTTCGTTAGCCGACGCGCGTGAACGGCAATATCCGCTTCAACACGTCGTCGCGGTCCCAGAAATGATGCTTAAGCGCCGCCGCCACATGCACGATGAGAAGCAGGATCATCGCGTTGCCCATGATCTCGTGCGCGTCGTGAGCCTGGTGCGAAAGATCATCGTTGGCGCCGAACGGCAAGGCAGGAAGTTCGAACAACCCGAAGATCAACGTCGGGATACCCAGCACATCCGTCGAAACGCGCAACCATCCGCTGAGCGGCAAGGCCAGCATCAACGCGTAGAGCAGAACGTGCGAAGCGTAAGCCCCCCAACGCTGCCACGTCGCCATAGAGGCTGGAAACGGCGGCACGGGATTGATCAAACGCCACACGATCCGCACGACTGTCAGCGCCAGAACCGTGATCCCGAAGGATTTGTGCAGCTGGTAGAGCCAGAATTTGTCGGGGTGGCTGTCGGACAGCCCGTGCATGTACTTGCCCACGACGATAAGCCCGATGATCGCAACCGCGATCACCCAGTGCAGGGCCATGGCGACCGCGCCGTAGCGGGCGGATGAAGAGGTCACGGTGTCACCTATTGGTCGGCTTGAAGTTCCGCGTCGATGCGCAACGCCACCTCATCGCCGACAAACACGCTCCACGCAACGTCGGGGAACGCGAAGTCGGCGCGCTTCAACGACGCGGTCGCCTGAAAGCCCAGCAAATATCGCCCGTTGATCATGTGCGCCCGCCCGCCCGTGAACGTGGTCGTCAACATCACCGGCTTCGTCACGCCGTGCAGCGTCAAGTCGCCCGTGATCTCACCGGTCGTCTCGCCGGTGACCTTGATGGCGGTCGTTTTGAAGGTCGCCGTCGGGAACTTCGCCGTCTCGAAGAACTGATCCCGCAGCATGCCGTCCAGCTTGTCGCTTGTCGTATCGACGCTCGCCGTGTCGATGGTGACCGCGATGGAGCTTTTCTCGGGCCGCGCCGCTACGAACACGCCGTCGCCCGACACCTTGTTGAACCGCCCGCAATAGCTCGACACGTCCATATGTGTGATGCAGAACGTGATCACCGTATGGTTGGGGTCCAGCATGTACTTGCCCGTCGGCGCGATCTTCGGATTCATGGAGGCGTCGGCGGCGGCAGGGGGCACGGCGGCCAACGAAGCAATGACCAAGGCCGGGAACAAAAGACGCATGATCTTTGACCTTTCGGGGTTCGTAGAAACTTACGGCGCACTAGGCTAAACGGATCACGCGCCTCAACCGGAAGCACAAGCCATGACGTATCACGCGCCCGTAAAGCAACTTCGCTTTGCCCTCGACGCGATTGCCGGATTGCCCCGCCTATACGGCAATCCGGCCTTTCCGGAATTGAGCGCCGACCTCGTCGACGCCGTGCTGGACGAAGCAGGCCGCTTTGCCGCTGAAGTTCTAGCGCCTTTGAACCGCGTCGGCGACCAGGAAGGCGCCAAGCTTGAGAACGGCAAGGTTACGCTTCCGTCAGGATTCGCCGACGCCTACCAAGCCTTCGTCGCTGCCGGCTGGAACGGTATCACCGGTGTGCCTGAGTACGGCGGTCAGGGATTACCCCACGCCGTCGGCATCGCCGTTCAGGAAATGTGGCAGTCCGCCAACATGGCTTTCGGCCTCTGCCCAATCTTGAGCCAAGGCGCGATCGAAGCGCTGACCACACACGGCACGCCGGATCAAAAGCGCCTCTATCTGCCGAAGCTGATTTCCGGCGAATGGACCGGCACGATGAACCTGACCGAACCGCACGCCGGCTCCGACGTCGGCGCGCTGAAGACGAAGGCGGTGAAGCAAGCTGACGGCACCTACAAAATCACCGGCACCAAAATCTTCATCACCTGGGGCGAACACGACGCGGCGGCGAACATCGTTCATCTCGTCCTCGCACGCCTGCCCGACGCACCGCCCGGCACGCGCGGCATCTCGCTCTTCCTGGTCCCGAAGTTTCTGCTGAAGGACGATGGCACGCCCGGCGCGCACAACGACCTGCGCTGCGTAGGTCTTGAGCACAAGCTCGGCATTCACGGCTCGCCTACGTGCGTGATGTCGTTCGGCGACGGCGGCGGCGCCACCGGCTTCCTGATCGGCCGGGAGAACAAAGGCATGGCTGCGATGTTCACGATGATGAACGCCGCGCGTCTGAACGTCGGCGTACAGGGCGTCGCCATCGCCGAACGCAGCTTCCAGCAAGCGCTCGCCTTCGCGCGCGAGCGCCGCCAAGGAAAGCCCTTCGGCCTTCAGCACGAAGTGCTGGAGATGTCGCCGATTATCTTCCACGCCGACGTGCGCCGCATGCTCTTGACGCAAAAAGCGATCGCGGAAGCGGGCAGGGCGATCTGCCTCGCGAACGCCACAGCCATCGACGAAGCGCGGCACGGCGAAACGCCCGCGTCACGCGCCGCGGCGAAAGCGCGCGAAGAATTGCTCACGCCGCTGTCCAAAGCCTGGTGTACCGACATGGGCGTGGAAGCCGCTTCGCTCGGCGTGCAGGTTCACGGCGGCATGGGCTTCATCGAAGAGACAGGCGCGGCGCAGCACTATCGCGACGCGCGCATCGCGCCGATTTATGAAGGCACCAACGGCATCCAGGCCATCGACCTCATTGGCCGCAAACTCGCGCTTGAAGGCGGCGAAACGATCCGGTGCTTCCTGTCTGAGATCGCTCAAACCGCGGCGATCGGCGAAGGCGCGCCGTCGCAAGCGCTGCAATCCATCGGCCGCGAACTCGCGCGCGCCCATCGGGCGACCGAAAGCGCAACGGCCTGGCTGCAGGAACGCATGCGTACATCACCCAACGAAGCGCTTCCTGGCGCCGCGCCGTATCTCAAGATGCTGGGCACGCTCGCCGGCGCGCACTTCCTCGCCCGCGGTGCGCTTGCGGCGTGCGATCGCCTCGCCGCCGGCGATGCCGACAAAGACTTCCTGAACGCCCGCATCGCCACCGCCCAATTCTTCGCCGAGCAGGTGCTGCCGCCGACCGAGGCGCTCTTGGGCCCCGTCACCCGCGGCGCCGGCGGCCCCTTTGCGCTCTCCGGCGACGAAATCGGCGCGTGATCCGGGGACACGCGTCGATTCTGGCGCGGGTCATTCGTCTTCATCCGGAGGACAATGTCGTCCCGCATCGAAGGTGAACTCATGACCAAATTCGCGACACTCGCAGCTATCGTCCTCGCGCTGTTCGCAGCGCCCGCCCGCGCGCTCGATTGCCCCGCGCCTTACCTCTGTTTCCTGAACGGCAGCTGGGCCGCTGACGGTACGTCTTTCGGCAAGCCGTCGCGGATCACCATGCGCTGGCAATCCGCGCTTGGCGGCAAGTTCGCACGCATCGACTACCGCATCGAAACGACGGGCGAGGGCGCTCAACTTTTCGAAGGCACCGGCCTGTACCGGCCGCTGAAGGGCGGCGCTTACGACGGCACGTGGTTCGACAGCCAAGGCGCAATGCATCCGTTGCAGGCGAGCTTCACCGGTGCGAAGCTGACCTCGCACTGGGGCGTCAAAGGAAAAACCTACGGCCGCACGACCTACACGATGCTGGACGACGCGCGTGTGGAAGTCGTCGACGCGATCCAAGACAAGACAGGCGCCTGGAAGGAATTCTCGCGCAACACGCTAACGAAGGTGGAGTGAACCCATGTCCTTGAAAGGCCGCGTCGCATTGGTGACGGGTGGAAGCCGCGGCATCGGCCGCGCGATCGCGTTGGGCCTCGCCCAAGACGGCGCCGACGTCGCGGTCAACTACCGCCGCGAAGACAGCGAAGCCGAAAAGGTCGTCGCCGAAATCAAAGCGATGGGCCGCAAGGCTGCCGCGTACAAAGCCTCGGTCGATGCGGTCGAAGACGTGGCTGCCATGGTCGAACGTGTGAAGGCGGACCTCGGCCCCATCTCCATTCTCGTCAACAACGCGGGCATCGCCAGCCGCGGCCAAACCGTGGCCGACACCGACCCGCAGGAGATGCAGCGCGTTATCGGCGTCCACGCACTGGCGCCCTTCTACTGCTCGAAGCTCGTACTGCCGCAAATGCGCGGGCAGAAGCGCGGCGACATCATCGTGATCTCAAGCGTCGCGACGCTCGCCTACGCCGGTCGCGGCGCGCCTTACAACATGGGCAAGGCGGCGGGCGAAGCGCTCGCTTACACGCTGGCCAAGGAAGAGCGCCCCAACAACATCTACGTCAACGTTGTCGCTCCGCCATTGACCGACACCGACATGGGCCAGCGCCTGGCAAAGGCGCGCGGCGTCGCCGAGATCCACGATCTCGACAAGCAAATGCCCTTCGGCCATGTCTGCTCGCCCGACGACATCGCCAACGTCGTGCGTTATCTGGTATCTGACAAGAACACCTACGTCTCAGGCGAAAAGATCACCGTCCACGGCGCCGCGGACAGAGCGGGCTTCTCTTAGTTCATCTGGAAGTTGATGCCGACGCGGATCATCTGGTCGGTCACTTCCGCCGTGCCGTTGCTCGTCGTCGTGCCGCTAGCGATCGGCCCGTTCGCTTGAATGTCGCCGAGGTCAAGATACAAATACTCGACCTTGATCGACGCGCCGGACTCGATCATGACCTCGATGCCGCCGCCGACGCTGTAGCCGCTGCGGAATTCCGAGTTCTCGACGATCTGCGTCGGGAACGGCGTGAAGGTGTCGGAGAAGGTCTGCGTGAAGGTGATGTCGCCGCCCGCATAACCGCCGGTCGCATAGGCCAAGAACCAATCGTTGCCGACGCCGAGTCTCAGACGCGCCGTCGCTAGCCACGTCTGCTCAAGACTGTTCGTCACCGTGAAGCTGGTGCCAGGGTTGCCCGGGTACTCCAAGGTCGATGTGCCGGACGTGTCGTTGCCGTAGCCCGACGCGTCGACCTCAAAGCCGAACACGAATGCACCTGCGGGCCAGTTCATTCCGATCTGCGCGCCGCCGGTAAACGTCTCTTCGTCGAGCGACATCGCGCTCTCGTCCTCGACCGCGATCAGGTTCGCTCCGCCGAAATACGAATTGTTGGTGATCACCCGGTCAGTATCGGTATCAGCCGAACCTTGGCCGGCATGCAGCCCGATGTAATAGCCGCCCCAAGAAGCGGTGCCCTCGCCGTCGGCATTGGCGGCCAACGCGAGCGGCAACACGGCAACGGCGCCAAGCGCCAGCGAACGCATGAACATGAAAGTCCCCCACCCAAATGCGCGCCCAACTTCCCCAAGCGGACGCGCTTTTCCCACCGGCGATGCTAGCACCGCCCAGCGGATGGCGCTGTGACTACTGCGCAACCAAGGGGCGAATAGAGCGGCTGGACGAAAGGTTGAATCCCGTGCGAGAGATTCCCTCCAGAGGCGTAATTCGTGAGGACTCGTGCCCGATCCGACCTACCACCTGAACGGCGCCTTCAAACCGACCGCCAAGCGCCGCGCCGATCTCGACGGCCCCGATTTCTTCCCGACCCCTGCCTGGGCAACCCGCGCCCTGATCGACAACGAGACCTTCGAGGGCGAAATCTGGGAATGCGCCTGCGGCGACGGCGAAATGGCCCGCGTCCTCATGGAAGCCGGCCACCGCGTCCGCGCCACCGATCTCTACCCGCGCGGCTTTGGCCAAAGCGGTGTCGACTTCCTGGCTTCGCAGGACGTCGCCGACAACATCGTCACCAACCCGCCCTACAACGTCGCCGAGGCGTTCGTCGCCCAAGGCCTCAAACGCGCACGCAAGAAATTCGCGCTGCTCCTGCGCCTCGCGTTCCTGGAAGGCGCCAACCGTGCGAAAACAATCTTCTTGATACACCCACCGTCACGCGTCTGGGTCTTCTCCGAACGCATCACCTTCTACATGAAGGACGCGGCGCGATCGGGCAGCGGCACCACCGCCTACGCCTGGTTCGTCTGGGACAAGGCCGCGCCGCCCGGCACTGAACTGCGTTGGCTGAAACCCGGATACAAGGCAAAGTCGCGCTAGCAGCTCGAAAGGGGCAGGCGATGCGCTGGGTGACGATGGCAGTCGCGTTGGCGTTCTGCGCACCGATGGCCGGCGCGGCAGAGCGTCCGCCGCCGTTGCCGGACATGTTCATGGACGTGTTCGAGGCGGCGGAGAAAGTCAGCGACCGCTCAAAGCCCTGGTTTCAATCGCGCCAGCAGCTCGCGATGGTTGGACGCGATGATCTGATCGTCGATCTCCTCTATTCGCCCACAGCGCGCCCGACATGCGAACCGCTGAAGCGATCGGGCGAGATTGTCGATCCGCTGTCCGAGATCGTCGCGCGCGCAAAGACGTCCGGCCGCATCGTCATGCTCAACGAAGCGCACGACGACGCGCAAACCCGCCTCCTCATCATACGGGTCATGCAGCCGCTGCGCGATCTCGGCTTCTCGGTCTACGCCGCGGAAACGTTCATGAGGTCTGTCGGCAGCCGCTCGCCCAAATGGCCGCTGTTGACGGATGGCTTCTACTCATACGAACCGGCATTCGGCGAACTGCTCCGGCTCGCGCGCCGCTTGGACTTCGAATTCGTGCCCTACGAGGCCGATGAGCCGCGCAAGGCATCCAGCGACGACGTCGCCGCGCGCATCGCCGAGCGCGAGACGAGCCAAACCAGAAACATCATGGAACGCATCGTCGCGCCCAAGCCCGGTGCGGAGATCCTCATTCACGTGGGCCATCACCATTTGATCGAACAACCGGTCAAGAACAGCCTGGGCGGTGAGACCCGGTGGATGGCGAGCCGCCTCAAAGAGGCAAGCGGCATCGATCCGCTGACCGTCGACCAGACAACGTTTCAGTCGCCGATCGATCAGCCCGTGATCTGCGCGCTGAATTCGGACGTAGAGAAAAGACGCGCGCTGGCGGTCGACCTCACCGTTGCGCTGCCAAAGCCCAAGATCAGCAATGGCCGTCCGATTTGGCGTCGATCGATGGGGCAGTGGGACGTGACGATTCCCAATCGCCTGCTGAGTACGAAGGTCTGGTCCATCGTTGAGGCGCGATACGCGTCCGAACCGGCCGACGCCGTCCCCGCCGATCGGCTGCTGCTCGCGCCTGGCGAGAAGCTCCCACTCGTGCTCAAGCCCGGCACGTATCGCATCGAAGCGTGGACGCGCGAGTCCGGATGGAGCGAGCCAATCGAAATTCCCGTGATCGGGATAGACCGCCGGTGATCCGGGCCGGCTAAGGCGCCTCGACCAAGAAGCGTTGGCGCATCACGCCCGCCGTTATCAGTTGTTCGATATACGAATTGTCGTGCGACGGCACGATGATCAGCGCGGGCTCGGCCTTTGACAGATTGTGCAGCGCGCGCACCTGCTCGGCGACCTTTGAGCGCTGTTCGGCCGGCGTCATGAAAAAGTCCTGCAACAAGCGCGGCCGCACTGCGGGCTTTCGTATGTTGGACAACGCCCACGCAACGTCGCCGACGAACAGAAGCTCGCGCCCGCCCCACGCGCGCACATAGAACATCACGCTGCCCGGCGAATGGCCCTCCGCCGGGATCATCACAACGCCCGGCGCGATGCGCTGAGGCGCACTCAGATCGATCGGCTTCACGTTGGCGAGAGCGGGCGGCACCGCACCGTCCGTCGCCACCGCGCGCAGGCCTTCGAGCTGCGGCGCCGTGATCGCCAATCGTTCCGTCAACCGCTCCGGCACCGGAAACCGCGCGACGCCGCCGATGTGATCGGGATGCTCGTGCGTAACCGCGACGCGCACGGCACTGCCCATCGCCGCGATCACCCGCTTGTAGGCGGCGGGGTCGTATTCGCGTTGGCCCTCGCGCTGAAGAGATTCGGCAAGCGCCTGGTCCATGCCGGAATCGATCACGACGCTGCCCACCGCGCCGTTCACCTGAAACGCCGTGCGCGCCATGGTGTAAGGCTCAAACGCACCGCCCGCCTCAACGGCGGCGAAGGGGATCAGATCGCGCCCCACGAACTCGACGCGGATGTCCGTCGGTAACTGCGCCGCGTCGTCGCGCACCAATTCGCGCCAAGCGTTGATGTCGAGTTGAACGCTGGACGCCTCGGGGACGGCGCCGTCGAGGACATAGTACCAGTACACGCCCCCCAACAGCGCCAAGACGACAATCACTTCCAAGGCGATACGGACAAGCCTGTTCATACAAACCCCTCCGGCGCGAACTAAGGTGCTTCGATCGCGAACTGCGTCTTGACGAGCCCCGTGAGAATGAGCGTGTTCAGGTGATCCTCGTCATGCGACGGGATCATCTCAGGCCCGCCCTCCGCGAGATACAGATCGTGCAGCGCGCGAAGCTGCTCGGCGACGAGCGCACGGCTCTCCGGCGGCTTCATCACATAGTCCTGAACCAAGCGCGGTCGTGCGACCGGTATTTGGATGTTTGAGATCGTCCAAGCGACGTCACCGAGGAACAGCACCTCGCGCCCGTCCGCGAGCTTCACATAGAACATGACGCTGCCCGGCGTGTGCCCCGAAGCCGGGATCATGACGACGCCCGGCGCCAAACGTTCGGGTGCATCGAGTCCGCGTATGTCCGCGTTCGCAAGTTCGGCCGGCACCACGCCCCCGGCAGCGAACAGGCGCAGGCCCTCGAACTGCTTCGAAGTCAGCGTCAACCGCTCCGCCAAGCGCTTAGGCACTGGAAAGCGCGCGACGCCCGCAATGTGGTCCGGATGCTCGTGCGTGACGACGACACGCGAGGCGTTCCCCATCGCCGCGATCACCCGCCCGTACGCCGCTTGGTCATAGAAGGCATCGTCGCCGCGTTGCGCCGCCGCGGCGATCTCCTTGTCCATCCCCGAGTCGATAACGACGCTGCCCGCAGGTCCGTTCAGCTGAAACGCCGTGCGCGCCATGACATAAGGTTTGTACCCGCCGCCCGCTTGCGCGATTCCAAACGGAATGGAGTCGCGCCCCACCACCTCGACGCGGATCTCGCTCGGCAATGCCGCCGTGTCGCCTGCGACCAGTGCGCGCCACGCGGCGATGTCGGCCTTGTACGACGTCGCTTCGGGCACTTCCCCGTCGGCCAGCAGATACCAATACCCGCCGCCCGCGATGACGATGAGAACAAGTAAAGCGATGCCGATCCGGCCAAGCCAACCCATGACGAACGCCTCCCCCGAAGGAGTTCGATCAAAGCACACCCGGGTCCAGTGTGAACAGTTCCTGCGCCCACCGCGGCGCCTGAGACGCGAATGCCGACGACACCGCGAGATGCCGGTCGACCGAGCGGCAGATCGAGGCAATGCGGCTCACCTCGTTCACCGCCGGCCCCACGACCGTAAAGTCCAGCCGGTCCGTGCTGCCGATATTGCCGTAAAAGACGTCGCCGATATGAAGGCCCAGATAAACTTGCGTCGCCGGCCGGCCTTCCGACGACCGCCGCGCGTTCAACTCTTTCAGCTTCGCGCGCAACGCGGCCTCCGCGCGCAGAGTCGATGCGCACGCCTCCGCCGGATCGTCGGCCTTGAAGATGGCGAGAGTCCCGTGCCCATCAGCTTCAGCACGTCGCCGCCCGCGTCATGGATCGCGCAGATCACCGCGGCGGCGTAGTCGTTGAGCAATGGTCGAGCCCACCTAATCGCTGGAGCAGGCCGCGAAAGTGCCCGGTTTCCAGCCCCGTTTGCTCAATTTCGCAGTGCAGCATAGCCTATTGGTAACACGCTATCTGACAGAATCGAGACTGCCATGACGATGACCTTGGACGGAACGGAGGTTGCCGCCCCGCGCGAACGCGACGGGCTTCAATATCCGTTCCCGGCAAAGCCCGAACCCGGCAAGACCGTCGAGGTCGCGCCGGGCATCCACTGGATTCGTCAGCCGCTGCCGTTCCAACTCAACCACATCAATGTCTGGCTGATCGAAGACGGCCACGGTTGGGCGGTCGTCGACACCGGCATCGCCTCAAGCACCTCGAAAGATCTCTGGCGCCAAGTTCTCGCGCACATGGGCGATAAGCCTGTGACCAAGGTGATCGTCACGCATCTGCACCCCGATCACGTCGGCCTCGCCGGCTGGCTGGTGAAGAAGTTCAACGCGCCGCTCTACATGTCGCGCACCGACTATCTACTCTGCCGCACGTTGGTGATGGACACGGGCCAACCCGCGCCGGACGAAGGCGTGCTCTTCTACAAAGCCGCCGGCTTCCCCGACGATATGATCGAGGAATACAAGCGCCGCTTCGGCGGCTTCGGCATGGGCGTCCACCGTCTGCCGCAATCGTTCCAACGCCTCGTCGACGGCCAGGAGCTCGTCGTCGGCAAGCACCGCTGGCGCATGGTCGTCGGCCGCGGCCACGCACCCGAACACATCTGCCTCTGGTGCCCCGAACTGAAGCTGATGATCTCCGGCGACCAAATCCTGCCGCGCATCTCCTCGAACGTCAGCGTCTTCCCGACCGAGCCCGACGCCAACCCGCTTCAGGAGTGGCTCGACAGCTGCAAGCACTTGCGCACGCTGATCCCGGACGAAACGCTCATCTGCCCCGCGCACAACGAACCTTTCTATGGCGTGAAAACGCGCATGACACAGCTCATCGACGGCCACGAAGAGGGCATGGCGAAACTCTTGGAACTGTGCGCCACGCCGAAACGCGCCGTCGACACGTTCCCGGCCCTCTTCCGCACCAAGATCACGGGCGGCAACTACGGCATGGCCACGGGCGAAAGCCTCGCCCACCTCAACTGCCTCATCGCCCGCGGCCAACTCACCCGCACCCGCGACGCCGACGGCATCGACTGGTATGCGCGGGCGCAAGTTTGATATCGCGGGCGCGGCCCCACCCCCCGGCGCGTGACCGTTCAGACTCCACTGCGTAGCTGGCGCGACGGCTTGAAGGGCTCTGCGCTGGAGCGACTCAGCATCATCAGCACCGCACGCGCCGCAACCTTTGTGAAAGAGGGCGGTGAGCGCCTTTGGACAGTGGCTATGAATTAGGGCGGCAAGACACGACACGTGACGCCGGACGAGAACCGGTTTGCCGACCAAACGGCGCACGCTTGGCCGCCGACGGACTTGGCCAGCATAGACGGCCCGTGACATAAGTGCGCGACGATTGAGGTCTCGCCCATGTCTTTGAAAAACAAAACGCTGTTCATCACCGGCGCGAGCCGCGGCATCGGCCTCGCGATTGCGCTCCGCGCCGCCCGCGACGGGGCCAATATCGCGATCGCGGCGAAGACGGCGGATCCGCATCCCAAGCTGCCCGGTACGATCTATTCGGCCGCAAAAGAGATCGAGGCGGCGGGCGGCAAGGCGCTGCCCCTGGTCGTCGACGTGCGCGACGAAGAGAACGTGGCGAACGCGATCGAGCAGACCGCGGCGAAATTCGGCGGCATCGACGTCTGCATCAACAACGCCAGCGCCATTCAGCTGACGCCGACCACCATGACCGACATGAAGCGCTACGATCTGATGCATCAGATCAACACGCGCGGAACGTTCATGGTCTCGAAATACTGCGTGCCCTACCTGAAAAAGGCGGCCAACCCGCACATCCTCAATCTCTCGCCGCCGCTCGACATGAGCGAGAAGTGGTTCTCGAACCACGTCGCCTACACGATGGCGAAATACGGCATGAGCATGTGCGTGTTGGGGATGGCCGGCGAATTCCGCGCCGACGGCATCGCGGTCAACGCGCTCTGGCCGCGCACCGGCATCGCGACGGCGGCGATCCGCAATGCACTCGCCGGCGACGAAGGCATGAAGATGTGCCGCACGGTCGACATTATGGCCGACGCCGCACATGTGATCCTGACGAAGCCGTCGCGCAGCTTCACCGGCAACTTCTGCATCGACGACACGCTGCTGTGGGACGCAGGCGTCCGCGACTTCGACAAGTACCGTGTCGACCCGACGCGCGATCTCATGCCGGATTTCTTCGTCCCCGAAAGTTCGCTCGCGCCGGTCAGCCTCAAGGCCGTCGTGACGTAGTTTTCGCATACCCGACCTGTCGCAAACGGCACGTCCCGCATTAACGCGCTGTTAGCCGTTCCAGACGACGTTCGACCTCGCTCTTGATGGATGCGAGGACGCCGTGCGTACACGCCTGACGATTTTGGCCGGCCGTTGTTTGGTGGCTGGCGGTTTCACGATGGCAATGACGAGCGCCGTGGTCGCTGACGACGCCGAGGATGAAGCGCCGCCGACGCTGTCGCTGGAAGCCTCATACACCGGTGAAATTTGGGGCGTCGCCGACGGCGGCCTCGAGGACGGCGGCGCGTATATCGACGCGTTGAATCTGCAGTTCGCCCTCGACCTCGACCGCGCGTTCGGCTGGGCGAACGCCCAGGCCTTCGTCTTCGGCACCGCGACCAACGGCAATTCGATCAACGAAAAGACCGGCGACATCCAAGGGCCCTCGAACCTGGAAAGCGGCGTCGAGATGGTTCGCCTCTACGAAGCCTGGATCGATCAAACCTTCGCCGGCGGTCGCGCCTCGCTTCGCGTCGGTCTCTACGATCTGAACACGGAGTTCGACGCCGGCGAAGTCCGCGCGCTCTTCATCAACGCCTCGCACGGCATCGGCCCGGATTACGCGCAGTCCGGCCTCAACGGCCCGTCGATCTGGCCGGTGACGAGCCTTGGCGCGCGTTTCAACTGGAATTTCGAGAACGGCGCCTACGTCCGCGCCGCGATCCTCGACGGCGTGCCCGGCGATCTGGAACACCCAAAGCGCACCACCATCGACTTCGACCGCGGCGACGGCGCGCTGATCGCCGGCGAAGTCGGCCTCACCAACGCCGAAGGCCGCATCTGGTCGCTCGGCGCTTGGGGGTACACGGAGGAATTTCCGGATCTCGTCGGTCCGGCAACGCACGACGACAACTTCGGCTTCTA
>JAEUMM010000168.1 GCA_016792645.1 Alphaproteobacteria bacterium
ACCGGCGCGCCATCGTCACACGCGCTGTGATCGAACAGTCGGTGGGTCCGGTCTTGGTCAAACCGGGGGGCGATCCGTATGAAGGCGATGTATTGCTGAACTTCCAGGACGTCACATTCGCGCTTGCGCTGACGCGCTTTCTGAGCGAACGCATCCGGGCAACAAACTAGGCCCGACTAGAGATCATGTCATGACCCCGCTCGATGAAATCCGGCGCGTCGCGCGGCGCACGTTTGCGATCAAGCGGCTGCGCCCGGAGCAGGAACAGGCGATGCTCGCCGTCCTGGGTGGACGGGATGCGCTCGTGGCGCTGCCCACCGGCTTCGGCAAATCGCTCATCTATCAAGTGCCGGCGATGATCTTGAAGCGGCCGACGGTCGTCGTTTCGCCGCTTATCGCGCTGATGGCCGATCAGGAGCAGTCGCTCAAGAAGCGCGGCGTGCCCGTCGTCAGCTTTCACAGCCGCTTACGCGTGGCCGAGCGCCGCGCCGCCGTCGAGCGGCTTGAGCGCGGCGGGCACCTCGTTGTGCTCACCACGCCGGAGACGATCGAGTCGAAGACGATGGCGACGCTGATCGAGCGCGCGCGGCCGGCGCTCTTGTGCGTCGACGAAGCGCACTGCATCTCGGAGTGGGGCCACGATTTCCGTCCGTCCTACTTGCGGCTGAGCGCGGCGCGCGAACGGCTTGGCAATCCGCCGACGCTGGCCCTCACGGCAACAGCGACCCCGCGCGTACGCGAAGACATCGTCGCGCGCCTCTCGCTGCGCAAAGCGTTGGTGCTGACCGCGCCCGCGCACCGCAAGTCGCTGCATCTCAGTGTCCAGGTCGTGCCGGGGCCGCAGAAGAACACGGCCGCCGGAAAACTCATCAAGGGCCTGCGCCGGCCCGGCATCATCTATTGTGCGACGACGGTCGCCGTCGACAGCCTAGCGAACGTGCTGAAGCGCGTCGGCATTCCGGTCGTGCGCTACCACGGCAAAATGTCGGCGGCCGATCGCGACGCCGCGCAGCGCCGCGTCATGGACCCGACGCGCCGCCTCATCATGGTGGCGACCAGCGCCTTCGGCATGGGCATCGACAAGCCGAACATCCGCTACATCGTGCACTATCACGCGCCGGGATCGCTCGAGCAGTATGTGCAGGAGGCCGGCCGCGCCGGCCGCGACGGCAACCCGGCGGACTGCGTGCTGCTGTTCGACGAAGCCGACCTCGACATCCAGGAACACCTTCAAACGCTGAGCCGCCCGAGCGTGCGCCATCTCTTAGGCCTCGAAAAAGCGCTCGTGGCCTGGGCCGAGGAAAGCCGCACGCCGACGGCGGCGACGCTCGCGTTCTCCGCCGGCGTGCCCGCGCGGATCGCCGAAGCGTTGCTCGTCGATCTCGAAGACGCGGGCCTGATCACGCACAACAAGGACAAAGCCATCGCCATCGCGGGCTCGCTGCCGGCCTTTCGCGCTGGTGCGCGCGACCTCATCGCGAAGGTGAAAACCGCGCAGTTCGAAGGCGAGCGCAAACTCAAAACCGTCGCGGCCTACGCCACAACACTGGAATGCCGAAGCGTCTTCATCCGCCGATACTTCGGCGAAGACAACCCACCGCGCTGCAGCACCTGCGACCGCTGCCGCCAAAGCGCAATACCGGCCCTGACCGCGAGCGCGCCGCCGCCCGAACCAACGCGGCGACGGCGACGCCGTCGGTCAAAACGGCGCGGGGCTAGCCATCGGTGAGACAGAAAGCCCGCCCTGCCACCGATCGACCCCAAGACTGCAGAGTCACAGAGATTACGCTATGCTGGGCCGCGATCCGCAAGGAGATGCCGAATGCAGTACAGGCCCTCGCGCAACGCAGCGCTCGTCATCCTGCTCCTCTTGCTCGCCATGCCGTTCATTGGCGGCACGGCGTCGGCCCGTGATCTGCCGCCGATCAAAACCGTCGGCATCGTCTCCGACGTCGGCGACAAGATCCGGCTGCAACACATCGGCTTCATGGTGTTCTCGAACAAGCTGACCGTCGGCGAATTTCCCGATTGGCAGATGGACGCGCACATCAAGAGCGCGATCGAATCCGCACTGAAGGACCGCTACGAATTTCGCGCCGTCGATTTCCCCAAAGGCGGCATCGCGCCGGAACTCGGCGGTTTCCAATTCAGCGGACCAAGCCCCGAGAAGAACATGCGCGAGCACGCCAAGCCCGCGGACGGCCAGCCGATCGACGCCTACGTCGTCGTCTGGCCGCACAGGCGCGAGGTGTATCCGACAAATCAGCAGGTCGAGGGCCTTGGCCTTTTGACTCAAGGCGAACGCGCCAGGCTCTACATGGCGCTCGCCGTGACGCTCGTCGACGGACGCACGTTCGAGGAGATCGACGCCTGCGGCGCCAGGATCAGAGACGTCTCCATGTGGAGCCCCGACGCCAGCTACATGAACGACGCGCCGGACCTCTACGCCGAAAGCTTCGAAGCGATGACGCCCGAACAAAAGCAAGCGTTGGAGCAAGGCTTGAAGAGCATGGTGAGCGAGGGCATCGCCTATTGCATGCGCGACCTCAAACTGGCGCCCTGAGCGGATACGTGTCGGTCATTGCCGCCCATACCGTTGCGCGCTTAATGGAAGCTCTTGCTCCGCATCGTCATGCCGAGCCGGGCGCACGCCTCGCCGGTCAGATGAACGGCATCCACCGTTTCGCATTGCGCCGCCGCTTCGAGAACGCAGCGCGCGACGCACTCTTTATCCGCATTGCCGCTGGTAACCTGCGGAACAAGAGCCATCGCCTGCTTGGTCGCCGCCCACAGTGCGTCGACCTCGATCGGCAAGAAGTACTCACGCTTTATCCGCAACTCTCGCACTCCCGACTATCACGGGCAAATTGCGCGCGCGATTGACCGTTGTGTCAAGCGCTCATGCTTCCGTGTGCGGACAATCGCCTCAAATGGAACCGCGAGTTCCTTAGACCGCGTCAGCGCCGCTTGGCCGTCACCGAACGCGCACGCCGGCACAAACGATCGATCTCGTCTTTATCGGCGACCGTCGCCCAAATGCGCAGCAGCGCCGTGTCGACGCCCAATCCCTCAAGCGCGTTCAGCACCTGAATCCAACCCGAGCACGCGCCTGACGTCGCCACCGCCCGCGCCTTCGGCATCAAAGCGTCCTTACCCGCGCGCCCCGTCGCAACCTTGCGCGCCATGCGCCAGTTCTGCCGCTCCTTTGCGCGCGCAAAACGTTCAGGGTGCAGGGCCTTCCAAGAAATCACGCTCACCGATGCGACTCCGCTCAACGGGACGCCCAGGGTTCGTGATTTGTTCCCTCATGTCAATGCCCGCCGAAGCGGGCACGACAGTCTTTCCACAAGCGCCTTAGAGCAACCGTCCGCGCTTTGGCCGGTAGAAAATGTGCGAACCGATCTGCGCCACGCGCACCATCCGCCGCGCCCAACGCGGCTTCACATAATCCGCGTGATAGAAGGTCGCCCCGCGCGAGAGCGACTTCACCTTGCCGTGAGTCGAAATCGCGGTCGCCGCGATTCGCTGCGCCTGCGCCCACTGCGCGCCGTGACGCGCGACGTCCGGGGCGCGATCGCAGGTGAACGAGAACTGGCAGCCCGTCCTGCGGTGCGAGCCTTCGTAGACGACGCCGCAAATCGTCGATGGCCGCCCCGGCGTGCGCGTGCGCGCCAGAACCACCTCTGCGACGGCCTTCTGACCTTTCGCGCTTTCGCCGCGCGCTTCGAAATAGACCGCGGTCGCAAGGCAATGCGCCTCGCTGCCCACCTTGGCGTCGGCGACGACATCCGCCGAAGCTTCATCGGCGAGATCGATCTCGCCTGCATCCGCGTCTTCCGCCACCGGATCACCCGGATTGTCGGCGACGGGCTTCATGCCCACGCGGCCTGATTTGAACAGGTACAAGCCAGGCTCAAGTTCGGAAACGACGTCGTCCGCCGCCGACGCCTGAACCGTCGACAGGGACACAGTGAAAGCAAAGGCGGCGGCTGCCGAACAGGCGAACCATCCAACAGAGCGACTGACGCGAACGAACGCGGTGAGCATCAAGTTTGACCTTCGGTTGTTGTTGCCGACGGATCGGACACCCCGCGTGAAAGCCGTGTCCGATCAAGGGCGCTGATCGGGTTCTCCCGTCGACGCCGAGATGCGATATGCGCAAGTCGTGCCGCGCGCGCTACCTGCCCCAAGGTGCAGGTTGTCATTCATGCTTTATGGATCAGCGTCGAAAAACGGCGGCGGGGCTGGCTTTTTCGACGCGCGTCGCCGTTCGGCATGACGAAGATTTAATCGCAAAACGCCGGAACAACACCGCTGTTCCGTTTCGGGAACACGCGTCTGCAACGCTAGCGCGCGAGCGCCGCTGCGACGCGCCGCCGCATGAGGTCCGTCTCTTCGACGCCCAGAATCGTGTCGGAAAGCGTCTCGGCGTGATGCATGAACTCCTGCGCCCGCGGTCGCTTGTCGAAGTCGAGCGCGCGCAATTCGCTGACCATGCTCTCGGCATAGCTGCGCAAGAAATGCGAGACCTCTTCGAACGCGTCCTTGTGCGCCGCATAGAACGCGCCGCCGCCGGCATAAGGCGTCGCGCCCGCAAGCAACCGCCCCCACACCAGCGCTTTCTCGATCTTCTGCTTGTCCGGATCGCGCGAAAGATCGGGCCGGCGCGGTCCGCGCCCGCCGAACGCGCCAAGACGCTGCACCGGCAACGCCGCCGTGATCTCGCGCGGCGTGCGCGCGATCAGCGCGTCCATCGCATCCGAAGCCAGCTGCCGGATCTTGATCAGCCGCTGCCCCCACTTGCCGTCGCGCCTGACGCCGATCTCGCGCACCAGCCCGCCCGACATCTGCACGAACCGCTCAAGCTTGTTGAGAATGACGTCGGGATCCAAAAGCTCGGGCCTGACCGACGCAATGTCGAGCGCCAGGTTTTCCATGTCCGCGAGCAGAAGATCGCCGACGATGCCCATGTCCGTCTGACTGAACAAAATCTCGTTCGTCCGCCGCGACATGACGCTCGCCAGACGCAGCGCCTCCCACGGCCGCTTCAACCGCGCAAGCACCAGCAATCCGACATAGGGACACAACTCCGGCCGCCGCGCCGCGAGTTGATCGTAGATGTCGCGAACGAACGAGGTGTGCTGCTCAGTCAGCATGTCGATGCGCCGCGGCAGAAGCCCGCGCAACGGCGACAGATCCGCCGCGCCGCCCAGCACCAACCCGATCTCTTCGATATCGGCGAGCGTGTCCTCGCTGCCGAACTTGCCGATCAGCGCACGCCGCTCCGCGCTGCCGCTCGACGCACGCTCCGTCGTCGCACGAATGACGCTCACGATCTCGCCCTGCAGCCGCACGACCAGATCGCCTTGCGCCTTCGACTCCCGCACCAGGATCGCGCGCGCAATCTGAGACTCAAGATCGGCAAGCGTAACGCGAAGCCCTTCCTTCGCCAGCCAGCGCCACAGCGTCCGCACGCTCGCGCGCGCGATGCGCCCGGGCTGCTTGAAGTCGCGCTCGTCGATCAGAAAATCGCTGAACGGCTCGCACGTCAGCCGCTGCGGCGAAGGGATGCGCCGCGCATTCATCCGCCGCAGCTGCGGGCGCAATCCTTCGAGGATCATGTCGACGGGAAGTTTGGTCTCGCCCGCCAGCCGCCCGCGTTCCACCGCCGCCGCCAATGTCAGAGCTTTGTCCGACGGCAGGGAAGCGAGAAACTGTTTGAGCTCGTGCTCTTTGACGGGCAGCTGCATCGTATGGCGTTCTATGCCCCGGCGTCCCGGCCGCACGGCCCTGGCGCGGGTTTCAAAAACCGCAATCCAAAACGTAGCGTCCGCGAATTAACAAGTTCTACTCTCGCCTCATCTTCAGGCCAATCCTGGCGGAATTACGGACGGTGCATCAGTCGTTGCTGTTGCCGCCGCCGCCCGAAGAGCCCGCGCCGTCGCCGCCGCCCGTACCGCCCTCCGTCCCGTGGTTGCGCTGCCCAAAGGGATTGAGCCCAAAGTCGACCGCTTCCTCGCCCGCGCTCCAGCTCTTGTTCTCAGGCGTGCCGATCGACCCGTCCGGTCCGATCTTGACCATGTCGCCCTGCCCCATCTGCACGGTCTGACCCTTGCCGTTATCGACATAGCCCTCGCCGTGCTCGAAGAAGATGGTCCCGACCCCGTTGTCGTCGGATTTCACCTTCACGATCGTGCCGCGAATGCCGATCGTCACCGAAGGCGTTTGAAGCTTCACTTGGTCCTTGGGCATGGAGCCGGAGACGAAGCGGAACAACCCGCGCGTCATCTTCAGCGTCTGGCCCCCGGCACCTTGCGCGCCGCCGAAGACGTAGTTGTCGACCACGACCGAAGACGCCGAGCCCAGCGTCAGCCGGCTGCCGTCGGTGAACGTCACTTCAAGGGCGCCCGAAGGAACCGTCTCCAGTCGCGCATTGCGCACCACCGGATCCAGCCGGTAGATCGGCGCCTTCTGCGCCTGGGGCATGGTCTGATAGGCGAACCGCTGCACCCGCGTCGCCTCGCCGACATTCTCTGCGAAGGCCGCCGCGGACAGGCCCAAGGTGGCCGGAACCAACAGCGCCAGAACCGTCATACGCATGGGAATGAGCCCCTTTCACGAAAAAGAGGCAGCGGCCGCAAATGCAGCCCCTGCCCCCACCTGACTCGCGAATTTAGGCTCAGTAACCAAGGGCCGCAACGGCCCTAAAGCAGCCTTATGACCAGCGCTACACGCAGCCGGTTAACGGACGGGAATGATCTCCACCCGGGCCGCCGGATAAGCCCGACGAATACGTGCCACCTCGATCGGATCGGTCGTCACGCGGACGGTTCCGCCGAACGTCACCCGATAGGCGTACCTCGGCTGGGGCACGCCGTAATAGATCTGGCTCATAGGGCATCTCCTCACAAACCAAACAACGGGAACGTGGCCCGCACGAGCGCGCACGAAGTGCGTCTGTTGGTTAATATGCACATCGTGCGCATTATGACAAGTGTATGACACGCACCGGGTGCGCTTTTTTTGCCAGGTGGCTTCGCAGACGCACACCGTGCTATCGTCCGTGTGCGGAAAGCTCTGCTCAAAACAAACAAATTGGTGGGTGCCCTAATGAAGGGACACGACTTCAAGCGTTGGCGCAAAACCCTTGATTACTCTCAGAAAGACGCCGCCGAGATCCTCGGCCTCAAGCGTCGCGTCGTGCAGTACTACGAGAAGGGCGAACGCGACGGCGACCCGGTCAAAATTCCGCGCACGGTGAGACTCGCCTGCTACGCGATTTCGATCGGCGTGACCGACTATCACGGTCCCGAAAAGGAGAAGAAGAAGGACAAGGATCGCGAATCAGACGAAGCCCGCGCCGCGTCCGACGACAAGAAGAAGAAGGGCAAGGTCAAAAAGAAGAAGAAGGACAAGGCCGAGTAGCGGTCCCTACCCCTTCTCGACCGCCGGCAAGTCCAACACCGCTGCCAGCCCGCCGGCTTCCGACCGCCCGAGCGTCAGCGTCCCGCCGTAGAGCGAAGCGATCTCCTTCACAATGCCAAGACCCAAGCCCGAGCCGGGCTTCGTCTCGTCCAATCGCTCGCCCCGTTCGACAACGCGCCTGGCTTGCTCTTCGGTAAGCCCCGGCCCGTCGTCGCCGACCGTGACGGTCAGCCGGCCGGTCTTACCCGGTGTAACGGTCACGGTGACTTCGCCCTCAGCCCACTTGCACGCATTGTCCAGCAGATTGCCGACCATCTCCTCGAAGTCCGAGCGATCGCCGCGGAAGCTCAAGCCCTCCGGACACGCGCGCTCGATCCTGATCCCACGCGGCGCGTAAATCTTGGACAGCGCCCGGGTCAGGTCACCAAGCATCGGCGCCGCTTCCGTCCGCGCGCCGATCACCTTGGCCGAGGCCACCGTGCGCGCTCGCGTAAGATAGTGATCGACCTGCCGTCGCATAACCTGCGCCTGGCGCGCCACGCTTTCGGCCATCGGCCCCGTGGCGCCCTGGACCTCGTTCGCAATCACGCTGAGCGGCGTCTTCAGGAAATGCGCGAGGTTGGCGACGTGCGTGCGCGCCCGCGCCACGACCTCGGCGTTATGGGCGACAAGAGCGTTCAACTCATCCGCCAGAGGCTGGATCTCCGCCGGGAAGGGCCCCTCCAAATGATCCGCCCGCCCCTCGCGAATGGCGGCCAGCGACTGAGACACTTGGTTCAACGGCGCAAGCCCCAACCGCACCAGCATGATCATGAGGCCGATGAGACCCGCACCCATGATCGAGACCGACCAAACCAGCGTGTTGTCGAACTCCGCGATGTCGGCCTCGGTGTCGGCAAGATCGCCCGCGACGGCGATCCGCACCCGCGGACCAACCTTGCACGCGGGCGCACCTTCGTCCGACTCGGCCGGCGGCAGCGACACGACGCGCTGGGCATAACGCAGGCTTTGCTGCTTGGGCCCCGTCGCATAGCCCAACCGCAGTTCGCCCTGCTTCTCGATCGGCGCGACCGCCAGGGATTGGTCCCACAACGACCGCGAACGCATCACCTGCTTGGGCTTGGCCTGCGGCGGGTTTTCGATGGAGATGATCTGCCAATACCAGCCCGAGAACGGATTGACGTACCGCTCCGCAATCAACGGCACAGGCATGGTGACCGTACCCGCGCAATCGAGTTCGGCGACGGCGATCACGCTCTCAAGATCGCCGAGCAACCGGTTGTCGAAAGCGCTCTCGACCGACTGACGAAACAACGATGACAAGAAATAGCTGCCGACCAGCAGGCCCAGAAGGCTCCAGCCCGCCGCAATGGCGCCGATGCGAAATGCGAGTGAGTTAGTGCGCAGCATCAGCGTCGGCGTCGGCAGCTCCTTCATCGAGCTTATAGCCGAGCCCGCGCATCGTATGAATGACGTTCACGCCCAGCTTCTTGCGCAGCCGCCCGACGAACACTTCGATCGTGTTGGAGTCGCGGTCGAAGTCCTGGTCGTAAAGATGCTCGACCAGCTCGGTGCGCGAAACCACGCGCCCCTTATGATGCCCAAGATAGGCAAGCAAGCGGTACTCAAGCGACGTCAGCTTCACCGGATTGCCGTTGATCGTCACCCGCGCCGCGCGCGTGTCGATGCGCAGCGGCCCGCATTCGATATCGGATGAGGCGATGCCCGCGCCGCGCCTCAGCAGCGTGCGAATGCGCGCCAGCACTTCCTCGGTGTAGAACGGCTTGGCCACATAGTCGTCGGCGCCCGCATCGAGACCGGCAACCTTGTCGCTCCACCGATCGCGCGCCGTGAGAATGAGGACGGGCATCATCCGCCCCGCCTTGCGCCACTTCTCAAGCACGGTGATGCCGTCCATCTCCGGCAGACCCAGATCGAGAATAACGGCGTCGTAAGGCTCGGTGTCGCCGAGGTGATGACCCTCTTCGCCATCCTTCGCCGTATCCACGACATAGCCGGTGTCGCGCAACGCCCCTGCGAGCAAGCGCGACAGATCGGGATCGTCTTCGACTACGAGAATGCGCATGTCTTCGTCACCTCAGCGCCCACCGCGCGTTTCGAGTATCTGGCCCGTTTGCGCGTCGGCGAAAATGATCAGCACACGGCCGTCCGGCGTCAGCCACTTGATCCGGTAGATCCAACGGCCGCCGCGTTCGAACGGCCCGTCTACGTCAAGATGGTGGCCCGGTATCTGGCGGGCAATGTTGCCCAGGATGACCTCAAGCGGCAGCAGCCGATCCGGACGTCCGCGATCGCGCCCGCGGTCGGCGACGACGAACGAGTCGTCCGCCCGCGCCCCCAGCGCATACGGGCGCGCGTCGGCCGGAATGGCCGAAACCACCGCCGCAATCACGACCAATAATGAGCCAAGGAAACCACGCATGTGCAGATAGATAGTGTGGCCTCACTGAACCCCGCATGAATAGGGCATCCAGACCACATTCACCGCCGGACGCGCAATATTTGCGCCAATGGTTTAGCCGGTGAACCGAACACGCAAGTTAACTCAAACACGCGACTTTGTGATCGCAGGCACGCTGAAACCCGTGCGTTTCTTCACGATAGCAGCCTGGCTTGCCCGACATGCGCGCCGATTGGCCATGCCGGATGATCGGTATATGGGCCGCGCATGACCACAGACATAGTCTCGCCCAGTCAACACAACGCCGCATGGTTGGACGCGCCAGACGTCTCAAGCGCCAAAGCGGGCCGTTTCGGTGAACTCGGGATGAATGCGGCATCCAGACTGCATTCAGACGCCGCGCGGCATTGTTCGCGCCATGGGTTGGGTGACCCAGGGACAACTTAAGGAACAAATCAGATGCGCAATACCATGATCGCCGCAGCGACTGCCCTCGTCTTGAGCGTAGGTTTCGCCGCGCCGTCCTTCGCCGACGACAATAACTACGGCAACAGAAACCCGAGCGGCTCGTATGCCCAGAATCAGCAATACGACGATGACGACTATGATCGCGGCGACCGGCGCGGCGACAACGGCACGTGGCGACGCGACCGCGACGACCGCAACTTCGATCGGCACGAACGCCGCTTCGATCAGTGGGAACGCGGTTGGCGCGATGACTTCGGCCCGCAATACGGCCGCCACAAACCACTCAGCTATCGTCAATTGGTCCGTCGCTTGGAATTCCAGGGCTACTACGGCGTCCGCAACCTCCGTAAGTCCCACTGGGGCGGCGCGTGGCGCGCCTTTGCCTATTCGGGCCGCGGCCGTCCGGTAATGCTGCGGATCAATCCGTACACGGGTCGCGTGCTCGCCGCGCGCCCGCTCTGGAGCTGATCAACAGAACGTGACTGCAAACGCCGGGCTCACTGCCCGGCGTTTTTTTCCGCCGCCCCAAGGGCCCGCATGACGGTGTTGAATCTCACGCGGTGACAGCGGGCCAATAAGCGTCCGCGCCTGCAGAACATACCGCACGCCCCAACCGCTCGGCCCAATAGGATTCTGCACCAAACTCCGCGCGCCACGACCACAAGCGCCGCGTTGCGAAATGCAGCGAGTGCTCCTTCGTGATGCCGATCGCGCCATGCACCTGATGCGCGATCGAAGCGGCGGCGCCCGCGGCCTCGCCAGCGCGCACCTTCGCCGCCGCAGCTGACTGCGCGAGCTTCAGCGGGTTCTCGATGTCCGCAATCGCCGCCTCCGCCGCCAGCCCCGCCGCCGCCGTATGACCGGCCAGCACCGCAAGCTGCTGCTGGATCGCCTGAAAACTTGCGATCGGCTTTCCGAACTGAACGCGCGTACGCGCATACTCGACCGTCTGCATCAACACGCGCTCAAGCGCGCCGGCCATCGACATCGCGCGCAGCGCGGCGCCGATGCTCATCAAAGCGCCGCCATCGATGCCGCCGACGGTCGCGCCGGCCGTGTCGCCGAAGACAAGATCGTCACGCGCCTCACCCGCGATGTTCTTGCCTTCACTGAGCTTGCCGCGCCGCACCGCGATCAACACGGCTTCGTCGCCCCCCGGCGCGCTGAGCAGCACGTTCGCGGCATGGCGCGCGAACGCCACGCGCGACGCATGTCCCTTCAAATGCGCATGATCACCGTGCGTGTGCGTGTGTCCCTCGAGAACGCCGAGCGTCGCCGGTCCGCTAGGTGTCCGCATCTTGCGCGCGGCAAGCAAACCGCGAACGACGACCGTCTCGCCCAAAGGAATAGGCGCCAGGTGCCGCGCGGCGGCGCGCAGCAACACTGCCGTGTTCGCCGCGCGCTCCTCCGCGCTGACGTCGCGGTCGGCCATCGTGTCCAAGAAGCCCGCGTCTTCGACGGCATCCCACAACGCCGCCGGCCACGCGCCGCCTTCGACGCGATGCAGAAGCTCCGGCGTCACATGCTGCGCAAACAGGCGATGCGCGGCGTCGTGAATGAGTTGCGCGGTCTCGCTCATCGCCGTCACCTCAACCCCAAACCGCGCGCGATAATCCCGCGCAAGATCTCGCGCGTACCGCCGCGCAGCGAAAACGACGGCGACACCTGCGTCAGATAACCCTGCACCCGCCGCAGCGCGTCGTCGGCAGACGCCGACGGCTCAAGCCCAAAGAGATCGTGCGCGATCTGCGGAATGTCCTGCTCGAACACCGCGCCGATATCCTTCACCAGCGCCGCCTCCAGCGCCGGGTTCGCGCCCGCTTGCAACTGCGTCGCCACCGACAACGACAAGCGCCGCAGGGCATGAAGACGCGCCGTGAGACTGCCCAGCGCAATCGCCACCCGTTCCGAAGGATTAGGCCCCGCCGCCGCGACCAAATGCTTGAGCAGCATCATGCTGGACAAGAACCGCTCGGGGCCCGATCGCTCGTACGCGAGCTCGGCCGTAACTTGAGCCCACCCCTGCCCCTCTGCGCCGATAATCGAGTCCAGCGGCAGCAGCGTGTTGTCGAACACCACTTCGTTGAAGTGCTCGTGCCCCGTCAGATCGGCAATCGGCCGGACCTTGATCCCCGGCGTCTTCATATCAACGAGAAATTGGGAAAGACCCATCTGCCGCTGATCAGCGCCCTCGCCGGTACGGAACAACGCGATCATGTAGTGCGCGCGATGCGCGGAAGAACTCCACAGCTTTGTTCCGCTGACGCGCCAGCCTTCGTTCGTCCGAACCGCCCGCACGCGCACGCTGGCGAGGTCCGAACCCGAATCAGGTTCGCTCATCCCGATGGCGAAATAGGTCTCGCCGCGCGCGATTCCGGGCAACACGCGCTGCCGCTGCTCTTCGGTGCCGAACTTCAGAAGAAGAGGACCGCTCTGCCGGTCGGCGACCCAATGCGCCGCGACCGGCGCGCCCGCCGCCAGCACTTCCTCGCTGATGACGTATCGTTCGAGCGCCGTGCGCTCGTGCCCGCCGTACGTCTTCGGCCACGTCAGGCCGATGAAGCCCTTCGCGCCGAGCTTGCGGCTGAAGTCGGGATTGAAGCCGCTCCACGACTGCGCCTTC
>JAEUMM010000250.1 GCA_016792645.1 Alphaproteobacteria bacterium
CATTCGACAATTGGCAGAGCCCGCCGCCCGTGGCCGGCACCAGACAGCCCTGCTGCAGCATGCGCCCTTCGACAAAGCCGCGCCGCCGCGTCGGCTTGCCGACCTGCGCCCAGAAGCTGAACGGCGCATCCGGCGTGATCAGAATATGGTCCAGCGCGCGCGCCGCGCGCCGCAAATTCGCAACCTTGCCCAGCTGATGGTGACGTTCCGCTAGCCGCTCGTCCGACCACAGCTTCGTGCGTGATTCGCCGGCGACGATGTTGAAGCCCGCGCCTTCATCCTTCGGACACGCGCGCCACGCGCTGCCGAACTCGACCAAATGGCGGCGAACGCGGAACGCAAGAACCTTGGCGTGAAACACCGCGCCGGAAAGGCGTGTGGGAATGTCCGTGCGCGCCGCGGCGGGGGCGGGCGCCAGGCTCAGCGTAGACGGGGGCGACGTCATCGGCGCGTTCGGTCCTTACACCTCGCATAAGGCATGAAAGACAATCACGACGAAGTTAAGGCGTATACGTGCCGGGCGCCAATTCTTTGTGTCCCCGGTCACACGGATTTAACGTTCAGGCAAGCTGCCGCGGCAACCTGAACTGCACCGTCTCGCGTGCGGTCTCGGCCTCTTCAACCGTGACGTCGTAGCGCGCCCGGAACGCGTCGAGCACCTCGGCGATCAGAACGTCCGGCGCCGAAGCCCCAGCGGTCAAACCCACGACCTTCGCGTCCTTAATCATACCCCAGTCGATGTCAGCCGCGCGCTGCACAAGCGCGGACGCCCGGGCGCCGGCCCGCGCCGCCACCTCGACCAGCCGCATGGAGTTCGACGAATTCGGCGCCCCGATGACCAGCACCACATCGCTACGCGGCGCAATCGCCTTCACCGCTTCCTGGCGGTTGGTTGTGGCGTAGCAAATGTCTTCCTTGTGGGGTCCCGCGATCAGCGGAAACCGGCGCCGAAGCACCGCAACAATCGCCGCCGTATCGTCGACCGACAGCGTCGTCTGCGTGATGTAGGCAAGCTTCGTTGCGTCCGCCGGCGTGAACACCTCGGCGTCTTCGACGGTCTCGATCAGCTTCACCGCGCCCGCCGGCAACTGCCCCATCGTGCCGATCACTTCGGGGTGCCCGGCGTGTCCGATCAGGATGATCTCGCGCTGCGAATCATGGTGCCGTTCCGCTTCGACGTGGACCTTCGACACCAACGGACAAGTTGCATCGAGCGCCAGAAGATTCCGGTCGCGTGCGTTCGCCGGCACGGATTTCGGCACACCGTGCGCGGAGAAAACGACGGGCGCGCCTTCCGGCACCGCGTCGAGCTCCTTCACGAACACCGCGCCCTTTTTCTCAAGCCCTTCAACGACAAAGCGGTTGTGGACAATTTCATGACGGACATAAACCGGCGCCCCATACTTCGTCAGCGCGCGCTCCACGATTTGGATCGCACGGTCCACACCCGCGCAAAATCCGCGCGGTGCAGCCAGAAGTATAGTCAGCCTTTGTTTTGACAATATTGGACCCGTCGCCTAACGCTGAACGCAAGGAACATAGGGGGTCTGGGGATGAAAGGCACGTGGGCTAGCGCACAGATAAGCGCGTCAAAGCCTCGCGCCATAATGCCCGCTCGCCCGACAAGTTCTCGGTAAAGAGCGTGGAGCAACCCCAATGAACAAATTCGCAATTGCAGCCGTCGGCACCGTCGCCGCCATGGCCCTCACCACAGGCCTCGCCGCCGCCAAGAGCCAAGCCCGCGCGAAGGGCGCCGAATGCCCCTCGGTCAACGTGCTGCCCGACGCCGTGCGGATCACGCAGATGTCGAACGGCAAAGTCGATCTGAAAGCCGAGATCCGCGAACCCGCCATCGCCTGCAGCCTCGTCGGCGGCAACGCAAAATCGAAATTGAGCTTCTGGGTGAAGAGCGCCATTGCCCCCAACAGCGGCGTCGCCGCGCGCAGCGTCCCCTATTTCGTCGCCATCATCGTCGACGGCGAAGTCATCGGCAAAGAAGTGTTCCAGCTCGCGCTGCCCTTCAAGGCCGACCGCAAGCTGATGGTGAAGGAAAAGATCGCCCGCATCGACATCCCCGTCGCCCACGGCCGCACACCGGAAGACTACTCGGTGACGATCGGCTTCCAGCTGACACCCGAACAGGTCAACTACAACAGAACCGCCAGCCGCTAACACCCCTGGCAGAGTAGGTGTCGGCGCGAGGGTGACAGGCGCGGCGGGGCGCGCTAAACCCCGCCCACCATGGCAACCCTGACGCAAATCCTCACCACCCTCGTCGCCGACGCCTTCAAGGCCGAGGGCCTCGACCCCGCGCACGGGCTGGTCGCAACCTCCGACCGCCCCGACCTCGCGCAGTTCCAATGCAACGGCGCCCTCGCCGCCGCGAAGGCCGCCAAAGCCAACCCGCGCGCCATCGCCGAAAAGATTGTGGCCCGCCTGCAAACCGACCCGCGCTTCCAGAAAATCGAAATCGCGGGCCCCGGCTTCGTCAACCTGACGCTCACCGACGCGGCGCTCTCCGCCCACATCGAAAAGCTGCGCGACGACCCACGCTGCGGCGTGCCGAAGCGCGAGCACCCGCAGACGATCATCGTCGACTACGGCGGCCCGAATATCGCCAAGACCATGCACGCCGGCCATTTGCGCTCGCTCGTCATCGGCGACGCCCTCGCACGCATGTTCCGCTTCGTCGGCGACAAGGTGATCACCGACGTCCACTTCGGCGATTGGGGCCTGCAGATGGGCCAGCTCATCACCGAACTGAAACACGAACGCCCCGAGCTCCCGTACTTCGACGAAAATTTCACCGGCCCCTATCCGAACCAATCGCCGGTGACGATGGACGACCTTGAGGTTCTCTACCCGCGCGCCAGCGCCGCCTGCAAAGCGTCCCCGGAACGCCTGGAAGAAGCCCGCAAGGCGACAAAAGAACTGCAAGCCGGCCGCCCCGGCTATCGCGCGCTGTGGGAACACTTCCGCGGCGTCTCTTTCGAAGGCGTCCGCCGCGAGTTCAGCGCGCTGGGCGTCCACTTCGACTGGTGGAAAGGCGAAAGCGACGTCGACGCCATCGTCGCGCCGATGGTCGAAGACCTGCGCAAACGCGGCCTCGCCGAAGAAAGCCAAGGCGCCCTCGTCATCCAAATCAACGAACCCGGCGACAAGAAAGAACTGCCGCCGCTGATCGTGCAAAAATCGGACGGCGCCGCCCTCTACGAAACGACGGATCTGGCGACCATCATCGACCGCGTAAGAACCGCGAACCCCGATCTCATCCTCTACGTGGTGGGCCAACCCCAGCACGACCATTTCGAAAAGGTCTTCCGCGGCGCGCGCAAAGCAAAGCTCAACGGCAAGGCCACGCTCGAACACGTCGGCTTCGGCACCGTCAACGGCCCCGACGGCAAACCCTTCCGCACGCGCGCCGGCGGCACGGTCAAACTCTTCGACCTCATCGAACAGGCAAAGCAGGAAGCGCAAGCCCGCCTGAACGAATTCAACCTCGCGCAAGATTACCCGGCCGAAGAACGCGAGGACATCGCGCGCAT
>JAEUMM010000287.1 GCA_016792645.1 Alphaproteobacteria bacterium
CGCGGCGGCGACTTCGCGCATGAGGTCGACGACGCCGTGCAGCGAGGGACCGGGCCGCGCGCCCATCGCGATGCGCAGGTAGGGTTCGCCCATGTCCTTGTCCGGGATCACGGTCTCGAAGCGGTGGAGGCGGAAGCCGAAGCTGCCGCCATGGTCGAATTGGATGGCGCGGCGATCGGCTTCGCGCGTCAAAATCGATTCGAGCCGGCGGTAGCCGTCGACGTCTGCGTCCGGCAATCTTGCGATGCAGTAGGGCGCCTGCGCCCAGGCGCAATCGGGTTGCGCGAATTGCGGGTGCAGAACCTGCGCGAACAAGCGGTTGCCCTTGGCCATCGCATTGGCGACCAGCGCGTTGTGGTCGAAGACGGCGCGGGTATGCGCGCGCAGGTGCGGCATGTTGAGGAACCACGGTGCTTCGAGTGTGGAGATCTCGTCGAGCGTTAAGCCAAGACCTAAAACCGTGCGCAGGTGTCTGAGCGCCGCGCCGATGTCGGGCAAGAGTGACGCGCGCGTGGCGATGTGAGTGTAGACAGACATGATGCCGACGTTCACGAGTTCGAGGCCGGCCTGGTCGAGTTTTAGACCCGAACGGATGTTGATCACCACCGGAGCGTTCTCGCCGGACAGCGGCTCCAGCATGCGATTCATCGGGAAGGTCGGGCCGGTCAGCGTCGTGTCGAGAATAACAAGCGATGGGTTGGCTGCGAACATCGCGGGCCATGCGCGGTGGAAGGCGGCCATGTCGAAGACGTTGACCGCTTCGTCGTAGAAGACGGGTTCGATCAGGATCGTGCGCGAAGGGCGATCGGGCGGGGCGACGTTCTTTTTGCGGCTCCAATCCAAGGTCCGGCCGCAGACGGCGCTCAACGCATGCTGCGTCTCGAAGTAGTTGCCGGCGAAGATCAGGTGGGGCGACTCGCGATCCCAGAAACCGTTGGTGTTCGCCCAATGCAGGACGGCGGCGAGCGCGCCTTGTGCGCTTGAGAAGAGAACATGGTCGCCCGACCACCCGGGCGGCACGCGTGTTGTGGCGGCGCAGCGCGCTTCGAGCAAGCGCGGTTCGATCGAGCGTTCGTAGCCGTAAACGATCGGAGTCCCGGAGGGCGTCAGCGTCGAAGCGGTTCGCAGGGGCGACTTGATCTGGGCGTCGGCGCTCTCGTGCGCAAAGCGGAGCCAGCGGCGGCGCAGATCCCATGCCAGTGACGCGAGTGCTGCTTCAGGCGTGAAGTTGATGCAGGCGCTGTCGTTCAATTCTCGAACGGCCGTCAACCAGACGCGGATCGACGGACCTATCGTCGGAAAGTTGGATTCGAGACTCTCACCCAATTCCTGCAGCGCCAAGCGTTCGAACTCGCAACCGGCATCGGAGAATTGAGGAAGATGACGCCGTGACCTGGCCGCTTTCATCGATGCAATAATCCGCGCGCTTGGAGGCGCGCGCCGGTCGCGCGCGTCATATGCTTAATCAGAGGCTGTGTTTCCGCCCTCAGGCACAACGCGGCGCAGCTATGCGAGTTCCCGAGTTGCGCGACGGAACCGTTGCCTCTCTATCGCGTTAGTCAGCGAGGTAGTCGAAGGAGAGGGATCGAGAGATGCGTTACATTTTGCTTTGGCTGATTGGCGTTCCTATTCCGATATTGCTGCTGATTGCTTTGTTCTTCAGGTGACGGTCACGCGCCTTGGCGTTTTCTGCGCCGGGGCTTTTTGTGCGCGCGAGCGCGCGAATAGGAGAGACACATGGCTTCGGGTTTTCGGACGTTTTTGGATGGCGACGGCGTGACCACCGGTGAAGTTCACTGGGGTGCGGTTGCGGCAGGCGTGATTGTTGCGTTGACAGGGCAGATGTTGTTGACGCTGCTCGGCGCCGGCCTTGGCGCTTCGTTCGACGCGACGCGCGGCGACGTGTTGAGCGGCGAGACTGTCGCATGGGGTGCATATGCTTGGTGGGCGGTGACAGGCATTGCTTGTGCGTTTACCGGCGGCTGGACGGCCGGCTGGGTTGCCGGATCTTACCCGTCGGTCGATCGCATCGAAGGTAGCTTCCAGGGCTTCTTAACCTGGGGAACGGCGACGTTGATCATCGGGATCTTGGTGCTTGGGTTGGCGAGCGGGTCGGTATTCGCTGCGCGCATCGGCGGACCGCTGGTCGGCGAAGCGACGGGTTCGTCCACCGTCGTTGCAGGTGAGGTCTTGACGCCGGCGGAGCAGGAGGCGGCGCGCGATGCGGCAGCGCAGGCGGCGCTCTGGAGCTTCTTTGCGCTCATCGTCGGCGCGGCGGGTGCGATCGGCGGCGGCTATCTGGGCGTCGGCCACGCGAAGCGCCTGATCGCTGAGAGCGGCAAGCAACCAGGCACCTCGCGTAAGCGGGTCGCGGCGCAGGCGGCTACGTAGGCTGTTCGAGAACCAGATCGCTGGTCGTTTGTAGGACGACGTTTTTGTACGGGCATGCTTGAGGCTTGGAGAGCGCGTGGGGATCAGCGCGAGTTCCTTGGCTCGACTGGGTTGCGCGGCCGGAGCGGGCGGTTATGTGAAAGAATTCCTTACGCGGGTGGAACGGTTCGGTTCCGTCACACGTTTAGCGGCCGATGCAACCGCTTGAGGTCGTACGATGACGAACAGTTCCGACATTCATTTGGACTCTCCTGTCGATGAAGCGCCCGGCGCACCGACCTTCGCGAAGCGCGGGTTTGCGGCGATGGACCGGGGCCGTCAGCGCGATATCGCTTCAAAGGGCGGGTCGAGCGTTCCGGTCGCCAAGCGCAGCTTTTCGCGCGATCACGACCTTGCCGTGCGTGCGGGGCGAAAGGGTGGGCTGGCGCGGATGAAGGCCGTTCATACGGCGCAGTCGTTCGACGGGGCGGAGCGCCCTGTTTCGTCGTAGCGGCGTTTAGGCCGGGTCGTACCAGAGGACGACGTTGCCGTTCTTGAACGTGCGCGACTTGGTCAGCTTCAGTTGAAGTTTGCGGGCGATGCCGCCGAACAGCGCCTTGCCTGCGCCCAACGCTATCGGGTGAATGACGACCTGTGCGCTGTCGAGCAGGTTTGCGTCGGCGAGCTGGGCGACGATGCTGCCGCTGCCCAAGGTCACAAGGTCGGGGCCGGGTGTTGCTTTCAGCTTGCGAATCTCGACGGCGAGATCGCCTTTGATCACGGTCGTGTTGTTCCAAGACGCTTTGTCCAGCGTTCGGGAGACCACGTATTTCGGCATCTTGTTCATGCCTTCAGCGACCGTGGGCATCATCTGTTGCGCCATCGGCGTGGGCCAGAAGTTTGCCATCATGTCGTAGGTCACACGGCCGAAGAGCAGCGCGCCGTCGCCGCTGGCGTTGGCCGCCGTGAACTCGTTCCACTCCGTGTCGTCGGGCGATTGGTGCGCCCAACTCATGTCGCTGTTCGCGTCGGCGTAGAGGCCGTTCAGCGTGACGTTCATGAAGATGCCGAGTTTGCGCACGGTCTTTCATCCCTTCGCGAGCGGACAACGGCCAGCGTGCGGAGCGATGCGCCGTTCTGTCAAGCGGCCGCGGCGCTGCGGTTGATCTGCGCGTTGTGGATGTGTCATCTGCTTGGTGATGACTGTCTTGGGTGATCGCAGTGCGCGGCCGTTGCGTTTTTCGCCGTCCCGCGGGTCTATATGGAGCAAGCGTGACATGGCGAAGGTCACTATCTATGGCATCAAGAATTGCGACACGATGAAGAAGGCGCGGGCGTGGCTTGATGAGCACGGCGTGTCTTACGCATTCCATGACTACAAGGCTGAGGGGATTGCGCGCGACGTACTCGACGGTTGGGTCGAGGAGGTTGGGTGGGAGGTTTTGCTCAATCGGGCCGGCACGACGTTTCGTGCGCTGCCTGACGACAAGAAGGAAGGGCTCAACAAGGCGAAGGCCGTGGCGCTGATGTTGGCGCAGCCGTCGATGATCAAGCGCCCGGTTTTGATCTCCGGCGAGAAGACGCTCGTCGGGTTCAAGCCCGACTTTTATCAGGCGGCGTTGGGTGGCGTGCGTTAGCGCGGGTCGGCTGCCGTATTGCAATTCGTTCTTATGAGAGATTGATAGTGCTGCCGCGTTTGCCGGTTGATCGGCGAGGCCGGGGTTCTTAAGTTCCCCGGCATTCGGGGAGTAGTTGTCCGCGCATCTCAAGCGGAGCCTCGCGTCAACATACTTGGCTTAACGGCCATGGCGCAGGCGGCGGAACGGCAAGTTCCGGATTGGCGAGACCGACACAGAGACCTTCGGCTTCGGGCCGACGAGGGTCAATGTGTCGTCGTTTGCGCCGCGCCCCCGGATTGCTTCTCATGTTCGATGCGTTTGGAATGTCCGCTCTCGTGGTTGCGATTGCGGAGATCGGCGACAAGACGCAGCTGCTAGCGATCGTGCTCGCCGCGAAGTATCGCAAACCTGTTCCAATCATACTCGGCATTTTGGCGGCGACGCTGGCCAACCATGCATTGGCGGCGGGGGCCGGCTATTACGTTGCCGCGTGGCTGACGGGGCAGGCGTTTCGGATCGCGGTCGGCGTCGCGTTTGTTGTGATGGCAGGGTGGGCGCTTATTCCCGACAAGGCGGACGATGGCGCTGCGTCGCGCAGGTATGACGGCGTGTTTCTGACGACGTTGATCGCATTTTTCTTTGTCGAGATCGGGGACAAGACGCAGATCGCGACCTCGCTGCTCGCCGCGCGGTATCACGATGTCTTGGTAGTGACCGCGGGGACGACGATCGGCATGATGATCGCGAACATACCCGCGGTGCTTTTCGGTGAGGCCATCACGAAGGTCGTGCCGCTTCATGTCGTGCGGATCGCTGCGGCAGTGTTGTTCGCGGCGATCGGCATTTGGGTGATCGTCGGCGCGGTTGGTTGAAACTCGGTTTCGCAGCTTCAGGCGAAGAGTACGCGGAAGAACACAGGAGGTCCAAAGAGTTTGGCCGGCGGTTCGACCATGTTCTGCACGCGCAGCAGGGTTCTCGCGACATAGACGCTGCGCGTCGCCGTCTTCTGCATGCGCTCCGTGTACCAGAGCAAAAAGCGGATCAGCCAGTTTTGCGCTTTCGGATTGTTGCGGCGGGCTTCAAGATCGGGCAGGCCCCAGGCGAGATCGACGATCGGTTTGACGCCGGCGTAATAGCTCTTTGCGAAACCGTTTGCGCGCGGGTCGGTTTTTGCGAGGCACTTGGCGAGCCATTCGACTTCGAGGGCCGCTACCGTCATGCCTTGGCCGAAAACGGGATTGAAGCTGGCGATCGCATCGCCGATGGCGACGATCCCTTCGGGCAGGCGCTTGAGCATGTGGTAGTCGCGGCGAACGCTGGCCGAGAAGCGCGAGTGTGCGATCGGTGTGAGTGCGCGCAACGGCTTCACCGCATCGTAAGCGTCGGGAACGGGCAGGGCGTGCAGATAGGCGAGAAAGGCCTCCTGCGTCTTCGGCATCGGCATGATGGCGTTGGCGCCGAGCGAGACGAGGACGCGGTTCTTCTCTACGGGGAAGATCAAGACGCCGAGTTTGTCTTCGAACTTCGCCACTTGATGGAGGCGCGGTCGCGGCGCGCCAGGCTCGGGTTCGTAGAGGCAGGACGAATAGCACGACGCGAGCGGCGAGGTTACGTGCGGCGGGCCTTCGAGGCCCATCTGCTTCATCCAGTCGGCGAGGTTGCTGGCGCGTCCGCGCGCGTCGATGATGAAGTCGGCGGCGAGGTCACGTGTACCGTTGGCGTCGCGGACGGTGATGCCCGTGGCGCGATCGGGCGTGCCGGTGATCTCTGCGACCTCTGTTTCTTCCAGCACGGACACTTTGTTTAAGGCGCTGGTGCGGCGCGCGAGCGTCGATTCGAAGAACGGGCGCGTCATGGCGAGGACGCGGTCTGAGTCTTCGAAGCTTATGCGCCAGCCAAGGATGTAGACGCGCACGTCTTGGATACCTGCGAGCGTTGCGCCGCCTTTGACGAGTTCATCGGAGATACCCGGGAACAAGCCTTCGACGATGGTGCGTCCGCGGGAGAGAAGGGCATGCGCGTGCGCGCCTTGTGGCGCGGACTTGCGCGGTTCGAGGTCGTTTGCGAGCTTGTCCTTCTCGACGATGGTGACGCGGTCGAAGTGGTCGGTGAGGACGCGCGCGGCGAGAAGGCCCGAGATGCTGCCGCCCAAGACGATGGCGTGGCCTTTGGTTGGAGTCACGGTCGCGCTGCTCCCTGCGTTTTGCGCGCGCAGAAATACGCCCCACGCGCCGCAATGTCACTTATCGCCCGCGGTCGCGACCGCTGGTATCTTGCCGCCATGTCTCAGCTCGTTCCTGTCGTAGCGGCAGCGCTGCTCGTCTATCTCGCCCTCAGGGTCGTGCAGATCAAACGGCCGTCGCTGCCGTTTGTGGCCGCGTATCCGGCGTTCGTGCTGATTTTCGCAGGCGGCGGCGTCGCGTTGTTCATCGGGCTCTCGAATCTGGCGGCGCGGCTGGGCTATGGCGCGGAGGATCCGGCGGCGATGGTCGGCGTGTTCGGCGGAACGGCGCTTGGGCTTTGGGTGCTGTCTTGGATTGCGCGGCGTGCGATCGGTTGAACCCCACAGCTATCGGCGCGACGCATCGGTACCGGTGTTTGCCGACGACAAGGCGGTCGTCGTCTTCGACGGCATGTGCGTGATGTGCTCTCGCTTTGCCCAGACGATCTTGAAGCGTGACCGGCGCGGGGTGTTTCGCTTGCTGGCGGCGCAATCCGACTTGGGGGCGGCGCTCTACCGGCATTATGGGCTCGACCCGGTGGCCTATGAGACGAACATCCTGATCGAAGACGGGCAGGCGTGGTTCAAGTCGGAAGCCTCCATCCGCATTCTGTCGCGCTTGGGCTTGCCTTGGTCGCTGGCCGTGCTCGGGCGTGCGCTGCCCCTGACGTGGCGCGACGCGTTGTACGAGGTTTTGGCGCGCAATCGGTTGCGCTGGTTTGGGGTTCGTGCGCAGTGCTTTGTGCCGCGCGCCGAAGACGCTGACCGATTTCTGTGAGCCGAAAACGAAAAGGCCGCCCGGAGGCGGCCTGAAAACTTTGTGAGTCGAGCGCTTAGTTCAGCAGGAAGTCGAAGCGCAGCGTCACGCTTTGGTTTTCTTCCTGCTCCGGAACCGTCGTCTGATGCAGGAAGTTCGCATCGAACGCTTCCGTGTAGCGGTACTCAAGGCCCAGAGCCATCGACGGCGTGAAGGACCAGGTCAAACCCGCGACGCCTTGATAGGCGAAGTTGCCGGCCGGCATCACCGAGTCGGACAGCGGATCTTCCGTCAAATTGAACTTGCCGAAGCCGCCGCCGACGTAGCTGCCCAGCGACCAGTCCGTCGTGAAGACGTAGTAGCCGTTGGCCGTGATCGAATCGACAGGCGCGCTCATGTCGAGCGGGATGGATAGGCCGGCTGCGATGGGCGACAAGCCGCTCTCCGCGCCAAGGCCCTGATGGATGCCGACGAAGAAGCCGTCGCGCTTTTGCGGTTCATCGGCCGTCTTCGCGCCGAAGCCGAATTCGCTGTAGACGGCGCTCATGATGCGATCGGCGGTCGATGTCTCACCCGCGCGCGCAGGCACCGACGCCGCCAAGGCGCCTGCCGTCACCGCTATGATGGTCATCGCACGCTTCATCGTGCAGAACCCCCGCTTAACCGCGCCTCGCAAGGTGAATCACTAAGTGATCGACCTGACGAGGCTTTTCGACACCCCTTAGTATGGGGGACTCGTCGTTAATCGCAATTCTCGGCGGGAAAGATTGTCGAACCCTTGCACGAAAGACACATGCCCTTTGCCTGTGGCCAAACGAGCACAGCCGGAGGTAGAGCCCTGGACGACCGGGACTCCCGATGGAGTTGAATTTCGGTACGCAGAGCCAAGGATTCCGCCAATCTGGTGTCCACGGGATTCAGCCTAGGGTGGTAGGTCCGCCGGCGGATGGTCAAGGGTCCGACAGCGCTTTGGGTCGCCATCGGGGGTGGTGATGGAGTGGCCGTGCTCCCCTCGCGGGAGGTGGTCTCAGCCGTGATCGATATCTACTTGCGAGCCGGCCGGACTTTGAGGAACGCGGCGCCGGGGTGATTCGATGTGAGGGCTGGAGGGGTGCTGCCCGGACGATTTGTCCGCTTTGAGGTGTCCCTATTTTGAGCGTGCGCGCATGACAAGCCGGTAAGGTCGCATTTGATTGCGGGGGCTTGGCAACATGGCTAATGTCCGCGCTCATTTTTCCGGCTGCGGCTAGTTCCTGCGCCTCCTCGTCAAAGGCCTTGCGTGAGCGACATATTTCAAGAAGTCCAGGAGGAGTATCGCCGCGAGCAGATGGCGAAGCTCTGGAAGACCTACAGCGTTCCCGCCATCGCAGTCGTCGCCGTCGTGATTCTCGCCGTCGCCGGGATCCAGGCGTGGTCGTATCTGCACACACAGCAGCTTGAGGCGTCGTCGCGCGAGTTCGAGAAGATCGCGGAACTGGTGGCTTCGGATCCGACAAAGAAGAAAGAAGCCGCGGACCGGTTTGCGAAGTTCACGCCGACCGCGACCAGCGGCTATGCCATGGCGGCGAAGTTCCAAGAGGCGGGGTTGCGCGCCGAGTTGCTCGACATCAAGGCGGCCTTGACGATTTACGACGACATCGCCGCGAGCACGAGCGATCCGCTGTTCCACGATTATGCGCAGCTGCGCGCGGCGATCTTGGTTTTGGAGACCGAGTCGCTGGAGAATTTGAAAAAGCGCCTGGAGCCCATCAGCAAGGGCACCAGGCCCTGGCGCGTGATGGCGCTTGAGATGCTTGCCTATGCATCGTGGCGCGGCGGCAAGAAGGACGACGCGTTGAAGCTCTACGCGGAGGTCGCGGAGATTCCGAACGCGCCGAACGGCAGCGTACGCCGCGCGAAAGAGATGACGACGCTGATCAACGCGGGCATGAAGCTGACCGATCTGAAGGCGATGCCCGGCCTGTCGATTCCGGGATCGGAGTCGCTGCTGTTGCAGCCCAGCGCGCCGGCCGATCCGTTGTTGCCCGATGCGACCGGCGGCGAGCCGGGGTTGTTGGGTCCTGAACCGTCGGCACCCGCGCCCGATACGTCTGCACCCGAGCCGCCTGCGCCTGCGCCTGCGACGCCTGAACAGCCTTCGCCCCCAACGCCCTAAGCGAACGAGATCGCCCCATGATTTTCCGCCTCAAACCGAAAACGCTGGCGGCCGTGAGCCTGTTGCTTGCGACGTCTGTTTCGCTCGGCGCCTGCGAGACCTTCGAGCAGTTCCTGTCGCCGCCCAACAAAGCCAACATTCGCGGTGAGCGGGTTTCGGTTTTGCCGACCGCGCGCACCGTGGAAGCGGATCCGAAGCTGGCGAACGAGACGGTGAAGCTGCCAAAGCCGACGTTGAACGCCGAATGGCCGCAGCCGGGCGGCTACGCGGACAACGTGATGCATCATCTGGCGGCGGGCGGCGAGCTTGACCGTATATGGAGCGTCAGCGTCGGCCAGGGTTCCAGCACGTCGTCGCGGCTGACCGCATCGCCTGTGATCGCTTCCGGCAAGGTGTTCGTGCTGGACAGCGAAGTCGAAGTGTCGGCGTACGACGCCAAGACGGGTGAGCGGCTTTGGCAGTCGAACCTGACGCCGGAGGACGAGGATTCCGAAGACGGCTTCGGCGGCGGCGTGGCGTTCGACAACGGCAAGGTGTTCGTGTCGACGGGCTTCGGCTTTGTCGCGGCACTCGACGCCAACACCGGCAAGGAGATGTGGCGGCGCGCCACGACGGTGCCGTTCCGCGCGGCGCCGGTGGTGAACGGCGGGCGCGTGTTCGTCGCGACGCAGGAAAACCAGCTGATGGCGCTGGCGGAAGACGACGGACGCGTGCTGTGGGATCACCGTGGCATCGCGGAGTCGGCCGGCATTCTGGGTTCGAACAGCGTCGCGGTGTCGGGCGACCTTGTCGTTGTGCCGTACACGTCGGGTGAGCTGTTCGGGTTGAACGTGCGGAACGGCCGTTCGCTGTGGAGCGATACGCTGGCGCGCACGGGCGGACTGACGCCGCTGTCGACGCTGGCCGATATTTCCGGGCGTCCGGTGATCGACCGTGGTCTGGTGTTCGCGAACAGCCACGCGGGCCGTCTTGTCGCCATTGACATCCGCACCGGCGAGCGCGCGTGGACGATCGACGTCGGCGGCACGCAGCGGCCGTGGGTCGTGGGCGACTATGTCTATGTCATCACCGACGATGCGAAGGTGATGTGCGTGCGCCGTGCGGACGGGCGCGTGCGCTGGATCACCCAGCTTGACGCCTATCGGAACCCCGAGACGCGGCAGGGGACGATCTCTTGGTCGGGACCGGTGCTGGTATCGGATCGTCTGATCGCGCTGTCGTCGGAAGGCTATGCGGTTTCGATTTCGCCCTACACCGGCGAGGTGCTCGGCCGGGTCGATATTCCGGACAAGGCGTTCATCGCACCGGTCGTGGCGGACGGCATCGTCTACCTCTTGACGGATGACGGGCGGTTGACGGCGCTGAAGTAAGAGCGCCGCCTTTCCGAAACATGCGCCGATGGCCTTCACCCTTGCTATTGCTGGCCGCCCCAATGTGGGGAAATCGACGCTCTTCAACCGGCTGACCGGGAAACACGCGGCGATCGTCGATGATACGCCGGGTGTGACGCGCGATTGGCGCGAGGGCGAGGGCGGTATTCTCGACCTGAACTTCCGTGTGCTGGACACCGCGGGGCTCGACGACGCGAAGGCCGACGGGCTGTCGGAGCGCATTCAGAAGCAGACGCGCGCGGCGATCGATCAGGCGGATGCGCTGCTGTTCCTCGTGGACGGGCGCGACGGCGTGACGGGGTTCGATCACGAGATCGCCAATTTGCTGCGGCGCGCGAACAAGCCCGTGATCCTCGCCGTGAACAAATGCGACACACGTGAGGCGGTGCATACGATATCGGAGGCCTCGCGCCTCGGCTTCGGCGAGCCAGTCGAGTTGTCGGCGGCGCATGGGCGGGGGATCGACGAACTCTATCATGCGCTGAACGCGATTGCGCCGGAGGATGCGCACGACGTCGAGGAAGACGACGAGAGCGAAGATGTGGCGGAGGCCGAGAAGCGGCCGCTGACCATCGCGATCACGGGCCGGCCGAATGCGGGCAAGTCGACGTTGCTCAACCGCTTGCTGGGCCAGGAGCGATCGATCACGGGGCCCGAGGCAGGGATCACGCGAGATGCGGTTGCAGCGGAATGGCAATGGGAAGACCGGCGCATCAAGCTGATCGACACGGCGGGGTTGCGGCGCAAGTCGCGGGTCGATGAGGGGCTTGAGAAGCTGTCGGTCGAGAATGCGATCGACGAAATCAAAATGGCCGAGGTCGTGATCCTGGTCATCGACGCCGCCGTGCCGTTCGAGACGCAGGATTTGCAGATCGCCGATCTGGTCGAGCGCGAAGGCCGGGCGATGATCGTTGCCGTCAACAAGTGGGATCTGGTCGAGGACAAGGCGCAATTGTTGAAGACGCTGAAAGCACGCGTCGACGAGTTGCTGCCGCAGTGGAAGGGCGTGCCGATTGTCGCGATCTCGGCGCTGGCCGGGGAAGGTGTAGACCGGCTGATGCCCGCGATCGTGAAGCAGCACGACATTTGGAACAGACGCGTCTCGACGCACAAGTTGAACGATTGGCTGGAGATGATGCTGGAGCGGCATTCGCCGCCCGCGCCCAAGGGCCGGCGCATCAGGATCCGCTACATCACGCAGGCGCGGACACGACCGCCGACGTTCGCGATTTCGTCGAGCCAGGCCGGTGAGTTGCCCGGCGACTATGCGCGCTATCTCATCAACGGGTTACGCGAGACGTTCGGCTTCATGGGCGTGCCCATCCGCATGAAGGTGAAGACGAGCGCGAATCCGTTCGATAAGGATCGCAAGCGGTAGGAGGTGTCGATGTTTGTGCGCGTTGCGATGATCGTTGTTGCCGCGACGCTGGCAATCGCCGTCGTTCCGGCATCAGCGGATATACCTCCACCCGACCGGCAGGGGGAGGTTCCGATGCCGACGCCGCGTCCTGACCCCGCGCCGAAGCCCGAGCCCGGACCGCCACCTCTGCCGCCAAAACCCGCGCCGCAAAAGGATACGGCGGCGCCGTTTGTCGCGATCGGATTTTTCGCTCTGTTTGCGCTTCTAGGCCTTTGGCTTTCGTGGCGGCCGCGTGAGCGGTCTCTCTAGCGGGGACTGCGCGCCGTTTACCTTGGGACGCCGCTGAAGACAAAGTGTGGTGTTTTGCACTCTTTGGTGCAGTCGGCGCGTTTTGGTGGCGATGTGTTCTTCGCCGGCATTGTTGTTCTTGCAATTGTCGTGGTGTCCAAGGTTATTCTGCTTCAATAGTGATGCGGGGAGCCATTGTCGTGACAATTGATATGCGTGTGCTCGGGGCCGGTTTGGCGGCTTCATTGTTGTTGGCATCGCCGGTGATGGCGGATGTGCCGCCGCCGAAAGAGCCCACTGACACCGCTGCAACGCCGGCTCCGGTCGAGCCGGAGGTAGAGGCGGTCGTACCCGACAAGGCGGTGAAAGAGGTTCTGAGCGATCCGCGCGAAGCGATCGCGGCGACGCTGGTGCAACGCGACGGGACGGTCGAATTGCCCGGCGGGCAGGCGCGAGTCACCATCGTGGAGGGTTTCGCGTTTCTCGATGCTGCGGACTCGAAGAAGCTTCTTGTCGATCTGTGGGGAAACCCGCCGCAAGCGGTTGAGGGCGTGCTTGGTACGATCGTGCCGCGCGATGTCAGCGTGCTTTCCGACGGCAGTTGGGCCGCGATCATTACCTACGCGAACGAAGGCCACGTATCCGACGAAGACGCGAGTTCGATCAACTACGACGAACTGCTGAAGTCGATGCAGGAAGATACGACGGCAGCCAACGACGAACGCGTGAAGGCCGGCTATGAGCCGATCTCTCTCGTCGGCTGGGCGCAGTCGCCGACATACGATGGCGCCGAGCACAAGCTGCATTGGGCCAAGCATCTGCAGTTCGGGACGAGTTCGCACACGCTGAACTATTCGATCCGGGCGTTGGGACGGACGGGCGTGCTGGAAGTGAATGTCGTCGGCGACATGAAGCAGCTTGCCGACATCAACGCTCAAGTGCCCAAGATGTTGACGATGGTGTC
>JAEUMM010000296.1 GCA_016792645.1 Alphaproteobacteria bacterium
AAGTCGCGATCAAGCATCTGGGCACCAACGGCGGCGGCTTCTTCAACGCCAACAGCGCCCATCCGTTCGAGAACCCGAACGCGTGGACGAATATCATCGAGACCTGGGCGATCATCGTGATCGGCTTCGGTCTTACCTTCACGTTCGGACGGATGGTCGGCGACAAGCGTCAGGGCTACGTGCTCTACGCCATTATCGGCATCTTGCTGTTGGCTGGCGTCGGGGCTGCTTACATGGCCGAAGCCGCGAACAATCCGATCGTAACGGCGGCCGGCATCGATCCCACGCCCGGCAACATGGAAGGCAAGGAGACTCGGTTCGGCACCGCGTCCAGCGCCGCCTTCGCCGCCATTACAACCGCCACGTCGTGCGGCGCCGTGAACTCGATGCACGACAGCTACACACCGCTCGGCGGTCTCGTGCCTCTGTTCCTGATCCAGCTCGGGGAAATCCTACCTGGCGGCGTCGGTTCCGGCCTTTATGGATTGATCGTCTTCGCGATCCTGTCCGTCTTCGTCGCGGGTCTCATGGTCGGACGAACGCCGGAATATCTCGGCAAGAAGATCGGCGCGAAGGAGATGAAGCTCGCGGTGCTCGCCATCCTCATCTTGCCGGTCGCCATTTTGGGCTTCACCGCAATCGCCGCGTCACTCGACGTCGGCAGAGCAGGCCCGCTTAACACCGGGCCGCACGGGTACGCCGAGATTCTCTACGCGTTTACCTCGGCCGCCGGCAACAACGGGTCGGCCTTCGCGGGGCTGACGGCGAATACGCCTTTCTACAACGTGTTGTTGGGCCTCGCGATGCTGCTCGGGCGCTTTGCCTACATCGTGCCGATGATGGCGATCGCCGGATCCATCGGTGCAAAGGTCAAGACGCCCATCGCCGCCGGCACGTTCCCGACCGACAACTCGCTGTTCGTCGGCCTCGTCATCGGCGTGATCCTCATCATGGGCGGCTTGCAGTTCTTCCCGTCGCTCGCGCTCGGCCCCATCGTGGAGCATTTCATGATGCAGGCCGGCCACCTTTCTCCGTAACGAATTCTCGCGAGACAAAAAAATGATCGCCAAGGCCGCACGCACGACCTCCGCCTTCGACATGAGCCTCTTGGGCCGCGCCGTGGGCGATGCATTCGTGAAACTCGATCCGCGCAAGCTGGCGCGAAATCCCGTGATCTTCGTCACCGAGATCGTAACGGTGTTGGTGACAATTCTCGCGATTCGGGACGCCGTCACGGGCGCGCCGGTTTGGTTCAGCGGGCAAATCGCGCTGTGGCTGTGGTTCACGGTGCTCTTCGCGAATTTTGCCGAAGCGGTCGCCGAGGGCCGCGGCAAGGCGCAGGCCGACGCCTTGCGCCGCACGCGCACGCAGGCGACCGCCAAGCGTCTGAGCGATGCGAAGAACCGCAGCCGCTTCGACAAGGTGGGCGCGAGCGAGCTCAAGGTCGGCGACATCGTCCTCGTCGAGGCGGGCGACTTGATCCCCTCGGACGGCGAGATCATCGACGGCGTCGCGTCGGTCAACGAAAGCGCCATCACCGGCGAGTCCGCACCCGTCATCCGCGAGGCCGGCGGCGACCGCTCGGCCGTGACCGGCGGCACGCAGGTTCTTTCCGACTGGATCGTGGTGCGCGTGACCGCGGCGCCGGGGCAAACGTTCATCGACCGCATGATCGCGCTGGTCGAGGGCGCGCGCCGCCAGAAGACGCCGAATGAGATCGCGCTCGACGTTCTGCTCGCCGGGTTGAGCCTGATCTTTGTGGTTGTCGTGGTGACGATCGTGGGCCTGGGCTCGTATTCCGGCGCGCAGGTGTCGGTGACGACGCTGATCGCACTCTTCGTCACGCTGATCCCGACCACGATCGGCGGCTTGCTTTCGGCGATCGGCATTGCCGGCATGGACCGCCTCGTGCGCTTCAATGTGATCGCGACCTCCGGCCGCGCCGTGGAAGCCGCCGGCGACGTCGATACGCTGTTGCTCGACAAGACGGGCACGATCACGTTCGGCAACCGTATGTGCGACGAACTGCTGCCGACGTCGACCGCGTCGCAGCGCGAGCTTGCAGAAGCCGCCATCCTATCGTCGCTCGCCGACCAGACACCGGAAGGCCGCTCGATCGTCGAGTTCGTGACGACCAAAGTCAAACTCACCGCGCCGGATCTCTCGGCCAAGAAGGTGGAGTACGTCACGTTCTCCGCGCAGACGCGCGTTTCGGGCGCGGACATCGACGGCGTGCGCTATCG
>JAEUMM010000298.1 GCA_016792645.1 Alphaproteobacteria bacterium
CTGCCGCTGCCTGACGCGTCGTTCGATCGCGTCATCGTCGCCCACATCCTCGAAAACACAGAAGCGCTGCGTCCCTTCCTGCGTCAGGTCTGGCGCATCCTAACGCCAGCCGGCCGAGTGGTCGTCATCGCCCCAAACCGCACCAGCCTCTGGGCGCAGTTCGAAACAACACCCTTCGGTCACGGCCGTCCCTACTCGCGCGGCCAGCTTGAACGCCTGCTCGTCGACGCGATGTTCACACCGACCGCCTCGACGACATGCCTCCACATGCCGCCTTTCGGCGCGAGCATGCTGGTCCGCGACGGCGCACGCTGGGAACGCTGGGGCCGCAAGACATGGCCCCGCCTCGCAGGCGTCCATCTCACCGAAGCCACAAAAGAAGTAATGGCCCTAGCCCCCGAGCGCGGCCTACGCCAACGCGTCCCGGCCAAGCCGGCACTGGTTACGAAGCGCGTCGAGTCAGCAAGAAAATCGCGCCTTCGGCCGTGAGATTGTCCCAATAGCCGGGCGTCGAAAGCTCGCGCACATCGCCCGCTTCGTTCACCGCCAGCGAACGCTCCACGCGCGCGCCGATCTCCTGCGTCAGCCCGACGAAATCGGCGATCGTGCAGAGATGAATATTCGGCGTCTCATGCCACGCGTAATCGAGCGCCCCGGTGCGCGGCATCCGCCCCGTAAGCGCCAGCTTCAACCGCACCTTCCAGAAGCCAAAATTCGGAAACGAAACGATGACGCGCTTGCCGATGCGCAACAACTGATCCAGCACGTCCTTCGGCTTACGCGTCGCCTGAATGGTCTGGCTCAAAATCGCAAAGTCGAACGACGCATCCGGATACTCGGAAAGATCCGTATCCGCGTCGCCCTGAATGACCGACAGCCCCTTTGCCACGCACGCGTTCACGCCCGCCTGACTAAGCTCGATCCCGCGCGCGTCGCAGCCCTTGGCGCGCGCCAGATACTCGATCAAATCCCCGCTGCCGCACCCGACATCGAGCAGCCGCGCCGACCCCGGCACCATCGCCGCAATGTGCAGCAGGTCTTTGCGCAGCGGCGTAAGCTTGGCGAGCATCAAGCCCCCTTCGCGGGCAGCCCGCGCGCCGAAGCGGCCGCCTCGATGAATCCACGCAACGTCTGAAACATCTCCGGCACGTCGAGCAGGAACGAGTCGTGCCCGGCATCCGTCGTGAACTCGACGAAGCTGACATTCGCGCCCGCCGCGTTCAGCGCATGCACAACCTTCTTCGCCTCCGCCGTCGGGAACAACCAATCCGACGTGAACGAAGCAACGCAGAACCGCGTCTTCGTGTCGCGAAACGCGTTGGCCAGAACGCCGCCGTAGTCGGCCGCCAGGTCGAAATAATCCATCGCCCGCGTGATGTAGAGATAGGCGTTGGCATCGAACCGGTCGACGAACGCCGAACCCTGATAGCGCAGATAACTCTCAACCTGAAAATCCGCATCGAAGCGATAGGACAGCGCCGCCCGATCCTGCAGATTGCGCCCAAACTTCCGGTGCAGTGCCGCTTCGCTCAAATACGTGATGTGCGCCGCCATCCGCGCCACGGCCAAACCTTTGCGCGGATTCGTACCCTTCGTGATGTAGTCGCCGCCGTTCCATTCGGGATCGGCCATGATCGCCTGCCGGCCGACCTCGTGGAACGCAATATTCTGCGCCGAGTGCCGCGCCGCGGTGGCCAGCGGCAACGCCGCGAACACACGCTCAGGATAACTCGCCGCCCACTGCAGCACCTGCATCCCGCCCATCGATCCGCCCGCGACGCAGAACAAGGTCTCGATGCCCAGATGATCGATCAGCATCGCCTGCGCGCGCACCATGTCGCGAATCGTGATGACGGGAAAACTCAAACCGTAGGGCTGCCCCGTGGCCGGATTGATCTCGTGTGGGCCCGACGAGCCCATGCACCCGCCGATGACGTTCGCGCAGATGACGAAGAAGCGGTTGGTGTCGATCGGCAAACCAGGCCCGACCATGAACGGCCACCATCCGGGCTTGCCCGTCACGGGATGCACGCCCGCGGCATATTGATCGCCCGTCAGCGCATGACAGAGCAGCACCGCGTTCGACTTCGCCGCGTTCAGCGTGCCGAACGTCTTCCAGGCAATGGTTAAGGCCTGAAGCCCCTCGCCCGAATCGAGCTTCAACGGCTGCTCTGCCGGGAACGTGAACGATTGTCCCACGTCGTCGCCGACGGCGGCGCTTGTTGCCGACAAAGGCTGAAACAGCGTGGACATGGGCTTGCGTTGCGGCTCCTGCGGGGGCGGGGATTGAGGGTCCGCTTACGGCTCAAGTCAATGTTTTCTTTGCAGCCGCACAAAGCGATGCCTTAAACATGGCGCATGAAACCCGTCCCCGGCATTCTCGACATCGCACCTTACATCGGCGGCCGCGCCGAAGCTGAAGGCGCCGCGCGCACGTTCAAACTCTCGTCGAACGAATCACCGTTGGGCCCAAGCCCAAAGGCGATCGAAGCGTTCAAGGCCGCCGCCGGCCAGATGCACATGTACCCCGAAGGCAGCGCGCTGCTGCTGCGCAAGGCCATCGGCGAGACGTTCGACCTCAACCCCGACCGCATCGTCTGCGGCAACGGCTCCGACGAACTCCTCCACCTGCTGCCGCAAATTTACGCAGGGCCGGGTGATGAGGTGCTCTACAGCGAACACGGCTTCCTCGTTTACAAACTGGCCGCGCTGGCGGCGAGCGCCAAACCGATCTCGGTGCCCGAACCCAACCTCATCACGGACGTCGACGCGCTCTTGCGCCGCGCCACCGCGAAGACAAAGATCTGCTTCGTCGCCAACCCGAACAACCCGACGGGCAGCTACAACACCGCTTCCGACCTGCGCCGCCTGCGCGCAGGCCTTCCCGCCGAGTGCCTCCTCGTCGTTGATGCGGCTTACGCGGAATACGTCAATCGCAACGACTACGACGCCGGCGTCGAACTCGCCGCCACCACACCGAACACGGTGATGACGCGCACCTTTTCGAAGATCTACGGGCTGGCGGCATTGCGCGTCGGCTGGGCCTACGGACCCGAACCGGTGATCGACGCACTGAACCGCGTGCGCGGACCCTTCAACGTGTCGAGCCCCGCGCAAGCCGCCGCGATCGCCGCAATCAAAGATCAGGCCTACGTCAAACACTGCGCGGCCCACAACGCGACGTGGCTGCCCTGGCTCGCCGAACACATCACGGCCGCGGGTCTGCAAGTGCGCTCCAGCGTCGGCAACTTCCTCCTGATCGAATTCCCGGCCGAAGGCGACAAGACGGCCGCCGCCGCCGACAAATTCCTCATGCAGCGCGGCGTCATCTTGCGCGGTGTCGGCGCCTATGGTCTGCCGAACGCCTTGCGCATTTCCGTCGGCACCGAAGAAGGCAATCGCGCCGCCGTGGCCGCGCTTGAAGAGTTCATGAAATGACGACGCGAACCGGACCCGTCTTCACCAAGGTGGCGCTCTTGGGCGTCGGCCTCATCGGTTCGT
>JAEUMM010000329.1 GCA_016792645.1 Alphaproteobacteria bacterium
GTGCTGTACGAAAACGAAGTGTCCGGCTCGAACAGCAGCGGATCATCCTGAAACACGGCCAGACTGTCGCGCACGTTCGCGTAGCGCACATTCGATCCGAAATCCGAAAACGTCGGCGGCGACAACTCAAAGCGATAGTGGCGAATGCCCGCCTGATGCGACAGCAACTGCCGCGCCGTAATCGCGTAAGGCTTCACTGGAAACGACGGCACATACGCGCGCACATCCACGTCCAGCGCCATCACGCCACGATCGGCGAGCCGCATGACACCCGCCGCCGTCAGCGCTTTCGAAACGCTGCCGACCGGATAGATCGTATCGACGCTCGCGCGCCGACCCGAGGCAAGATCGGCGTAACCCTGCGCCTCCCGCCACACAACCGCGCCGTTGACGGCGACCGCCACCGACACCGACGGATAACCGATCTCGCGCCGCAACTGCGTCAGCCGCGCCCGCGCCGCAGCCACCGCCGCAAGATCCGCCGCCGGCTCGACCTGCGAGTCCGCGTAAGCATCGCTCTCAAGTTCAGGTATCGCCTGGCGGTTCGCAAAATAAAGCGCGGCCAACCCGCCGCCCGCGAGCACCACCAACAGAACGATCACACCCAGCGTCTTCAGCAGGAAGCGCATGCAGTCCCCCAACAGTGCGAAACGTCACCATATATAAGCGCGGAACGCTCAACTCAAAGCGCACCCATGCCACAGCACGCAAACCATGATAAAAACCGAACGCTCGACGGGGGGACCAATATCGCTCGGCGTCTAGAACAAACGGTCACGATCGCGCTCTTGCTGATCATCCTTGCTGCCGGCCTCGCGACGCTGTGGCTCGTGCAGGACAGGTTCTCCCCGTTGCAGATGATGATCCTGGCCGCCGTCTGGATTGGCGCCTGCATGCTCAGCATCCTCCTTCAGCTGAAGCCAATTTCTGCCACGCCCACCGACCCCTTCGGCCAACCACTGCGGCGTGAGCCGATCGCCATCTTGCGCTGGCTGATGCTCATCGTGACGGTGCTGATGAGCGCGCTCATCCTGCTCGTGGGGCTGTTCGTTCAGTACATCATGACGGCCGCTCTCGGCATGGTCTCGCCCGCGTTACATTGGCCGGCATTCTTGATCGTCGGCGGATTGTGGACGCTTGGCGTTGGCATCGGCATCGTCCGCGAATTCCGCCGCCAAAGCCCTCTGTGGTGACGAACCCGCGATCTTAACCCTGTCCCGCAGGGCGCGGGTCGGCGCGACAAAGCCACAGTCGACCGCAGTCTACCTCCCAAGGTCTCGACAGCCCCCAAGTCCTTCGCTTAAGTGCGCAAGGCAAAACCCAGGGGATATTTGACGTGCGCAAATCTATTTTATTGGCGGTTGCCGCCGCCGCGATCGCATTCGGCTCAACCCAGGCCTACGCGCAAGAGACGTTCTCGCGCCTGACCTCGGACCGCCTGTCCAACATTTTGAAGGCCGCCGGCGCCACCGAAATCGAAGTGACGAAACCGGAAGCAGGCGTCGAAGTCGTGACGTTCAACGACGGCACCGGCACCGTGAACCTCGTTCTCATGGAATGCACCGCCGACGGCTGCGGCACGCTCCAGATGAGCGTTATCTTCGAAAAGGACGCGCGCTTCACGCTCAGCGCGTTGAACAGCTTCAACGCCACCTACCTCAACGCGCAGGCCGCGATCATGCCCAGCGGCAACATCGGCTTGATCAACCTCTATTTGCCGGGCGGCGGCGTCAGCGAAAACAACCTGCGCCTCAACCTCGCGGTTTACCTGGAATCGCCGCAGCTGTTCGAGAAGCACATCCAATCGCAGGTGACCGCCTCGGCCGACAAGCCCGGCGCCGCCCAACCGGTCGCCGCGCCCAAGCTCACCATCGGCGCCGGCGCGCCGCTCGCGACAGCCAAGGCCAAGTTCGACGTTATGAAATATCTGTCGACGAAACCCGGCCGCCGCATTCCGTAACAACGGTTTGGATGCGCGGGAGCAAGCGTCCCGCGCATCAACTCACTCAAAGCCCCGGCGTGAACTTGCCGTTCTTCGGCCAGCCCTTCGGCGCCAGGCGTCCAGCCTGCGCGCGCTCGCCGACATATTCCTTCAGCTCCGACTTGTCCCACGTGCGCCCGTTGTAGTCGCGCAAACCGTCGGCCAACTTGAACGCGGTGCCGTCGTTGAGTCCGCCATCTTTGTACTTCTGCATAGTGACGCCCTTGCCTTTCGCCATCTCCGGCACATCGGCGAGTTTGAACACGACCATCTTCCGGTTCTCGCCAATGAAGGCGACATGATCGCCGTCCACCGGCGCGCACACCTTCGCCTCCTCCAGCGGATCGACGTTCATCACCTGCTTGCCGCCCTTCTTCTGGGCCAGCACTTCGTCTTCCGGCACCACGAACCCACGCCCCGAACTCGAAGCGATCAGCAGCTTCCGCCCCGGCTGATGCACGAACAGCGCGACGATGTCCTGGTCGTTTTCAAGATCGCACATCAACCGCACCGGCTCCCCGTTCCCGCGCCCGCCCGGCAGCTGCGAACAATCCAGCGTGAAGAACCGCCCGTTCGTCGAAAACAACAACAGCTTGTCGGTAGTCTGCGCCTGAACCCAGAAGCGGCCCTTGTCGCCCTCTTTGTATTTCACGTCGTCGCTGGACTCGACGTGCCCGCGCATCGCCCGGATCCAGCCCTTCTCGGAACAGATCACGGTGATCGGCTCCTTCTCGACCAGCGACTCCAGCGGCACGTCTTCGATCGTCGGCGCATCGGCAAACGCCGACCGGCGCTTGCCCAACGGCGTCTTCGCACCGAACTTCGTGCGCAGTTCCTGCAGGCTGCCTTTCAGCTTGTCGTTCTGCAGATCTTCCGATTTCACCAGCGCCTTTAAGTCCTTCTGCTCCGCCTTCAGCGCAACGTGCTCCTGACGGATCTCCATCTCTTCCAGCTTGCGCAAGCTGCGCAGCCGCATATTCAAAATCGCCTCGGCCTGAACCTCCGACAGCTTGAACGCCTTCATCAACTCGGGCTTCGGCTCATCCGACGTGCGGATGATCTTGATCACCTT
>JAEUMM010000339.1 GCA_016792645.1 Alphaproteobacteria bacterium
GCCTGCATCATCGTCGAGAACGGCTCGCCCCGCGTTACGGCCGCGGCCGCAAACGGCGCCAGCGCTGTCGGCGGCGAAACATCGGCCAGCACCGCATAATAGAAGAGGAACATATGCGCCGCCGCCTCCGGCACACCGACATCGGTCAATGCCGGAACCAGCATCACGGCGGCGACGATGTAGGACGCCGTCACCGGCAACGCCGTACCGAGCAGCCACATCGCCAGCGCCGCGAACAGGATCGTCAGAAACAAGCTGCCGCCGCCGAACTCGACGATAAGGCCCGAGATGTTGAGCCCAAGTCCCGTCAACGTGATCACCGAAACGATGATCCCGGCGCACGCGCACGTGGCGGCGACACCGATCACGTTGCGCGCCCCGTCGATCAAGGCGTCGACCATGCGCAGCGAAGCCGAGTCGCAGGCCGTTTTCTCGCGCAGCGCTCCCAGATGCATGCAGACCGAAAACACCGTCGCACCCGCCATGCCCAGAAAAACGGCCTCCGAGGCACGCGCGCCGAACAACAGCGTAAGCACGGTGACAGCCGCCCCTGCGACAGCGCCCGGCAACAGACAGAGCCGTGTCTCGGGCTTGAGCAAACTCAAACCGAAGGCGATGGCGATCGACCAAAACACCGCCAGGAAAGCGCTCATGCCGGTCGCAAGCAACACGGCGATCGCACCCAGCGAAATGAAATGATAGCCCTGCCTCTTGGTGAGCGCCCACGCCGACGCATCGCTGGTCTTCACCGGCTTGACGCCAAGCCGCCGCGCGTCCGCCTCCACCATCAGCCAGCACGACAGGTAGTAGAGCAACGTCGGAATCGTGGCCATCACCAGCACGTCGAGATAAGTGACCTGCAAATACTCGGCGATGATGAAGGCCGCCGCGCCCAGGGTCGGCGGCGACAGCAGCGCTCCGATGCCCGCCGCCGACAACAGCCCGCCGGCAACGTTCGCGGGATACCCGGACCGCTTCAGCATCGGCCAAGAAAGAGTCGCAAGCGTCACGGTCGTCGCAACGCCGCTGCCCGACACGGTGCCCAGCAAAAACCCCGACGCGACCGTTGCGCGCCCCGGCGCGGACGCGCTTGGACGCTTGCCGAAGAGCGCAAACGCCCATTCGATGAAAAACGATCCGGCCCCGCTCTTGGCAAGCACCGCGCCGTAGATCGTGAACAGCACGATGAACGTCGCCGCCACATCGAGCGGCGTCGAGAAGATGCCCTCAAGCGTCAGATAGTTCTGGCCAACGATCCGCGCCAGCGAATAGCCCCGATGATCGAGCGGCTCGGGCATATAGGGCCCCGCGAACGCGTAGCCCAAGAAGATCGCCGTGATAAACGGCAATGGCCATCCCGTGGTCCGCCGTGTCGCCTCGAGAATGCAGACAATGAGGCCCGCGCCCAGCCATACTTCAATATCCAGGGGCCGCATCGCTCGCGTCTTGAACGCCTCGACGTTCGTCGCGAGGTAATAGAGCGCAGCGACGGCGACCGCGATCAGCAGCCAGTCGATGATCCAAACCCGATCGCGGGCGGCCGATCGCTGCCACGCCGGATAGACGAGAAACGCCAACACCAGCACAAGGCCCAGGAAAGCCGCGCGATAGGCCGTCGTCCCGATCGAATACTGCGTCCAATACAGCGCGAGCGCCGCCAGCACGAACGCAAGTGCGCCAGCGATCCACGCCATCGCCCCGGTCAGTCGCCGGGTCGCCTGCTCTTCGCTGACTTGAAGATCAGCCTCGCGCGCGCTCACTTGATCGCGCCGCGCGCCTTATAGAAAGCCGTCGCCGCGGGATGAAACGGGATCGCCGTCTTTGCCGCCGCACCCTCAAGCGTCAGCGTCTTTGCCTCGGGATGAATCTTCTGCACCTCGGCCAGATTGTCGAAGACCCCCTTCAGGATCTTGTCGACCGTCTCGGCCTTCATGTCGGCGCCGACGAACAGAATGTTGGCAACGCCCACGCCCGGAACATCCGCCGGCGTGCCCGCATAGATCGCCTTGGACATCGTGAAGCTGCGGTAGAGATCGGGATGTTTGGCGTTCAGCTTCGCCACCAAATCGCCCGCCGGCACGAACGTGACTTTCGTGTTGCCCGTCGTGACAAGATCGGTGATCGCCGACGTCGGCAGGCCGCCGATCCAGAACATCGCATCGATCTTCCCGTCCTTCAACGCCGCGACCGATTCCGAAACGCCCAGATTGTCGCGCGTAACGTCCTTCATCGGATTGAGGCCCGCAGCCTCCAGCAAACGGTCGGCGATCGCCTCCGTGCTCGAACCGGCGGAACCGACCGACACGCGCTTGCCCTTCATCTGCACGACCTTCGCGATCTTGGAATCGCTGCGCGTCACGATATGGACGAAGCTGTCATAGAGCACCGCGATCGCCCGGATCTTCTGCGGCCCGGTATCCTGGTAAGCGCCTGCCCCGTTCACGCCGTCGACCGCCGAGTCGATCGTCGAGAACCCGATATCCGCGTCGCCGATCCCGACCAGCTTCACATTGTCGACCGATCCGCCCGTAACCTCCGCCGTCACCTGAAACCCACCAACGTGCTTCGACAGCACGCGCGCGAGCCCGCCGCCATAGGGATAGAACACCCCGCCCGTGCCGCCGGTCGCGATCGAAAGACGCAGCTTCGCTGCGGCAACCGCGTGCCCTGCCGCCCCCGCACACAACGCGACGACGGCAATCCAAGCCACAAGACGACCAACCCGCATACGAACGACCCCTTCGTGAAGTCCCGGTGAATTTGGGGCCGGACTTTGCCAAGCCTTTGAGATCAGAGCAAATCGGCCTTATGACGTCCCTGCCATGATCAAGATCAACGACCAAATCTCGCTGCAAGACGACGAAATCACGGAGACCTTTGTCCGCGCCTCCGGCCCCGGCGGTCAGAACGTCAACAAGCTGTCGACGGCGGTCGAACTGCGTTTTGACGTCCGCCGCTCGCCCAGTCTGCCCGACGACGTCTCGATCCGCCTCCAGCGCCTAGCCGGCCGCCGCTTGACCAAGGACGGCATCCTCGTGATCGAGGCGCAAAGCCACCGCACGCAAGAGCGGAACCGCGCCGACGCCCTCGACCGCCTCATCGCGCTGATCAAAGAGGCCGCCGTCGTACCCAAACCGCGCAAAAAGACGAAGCCCTCGCGCGCAGCCAAGGCCGAACGCGTCGATCAAAAGGTTCACCGCGGCAAGGTCAAGCGTATGCGCGGCAAGAAACCGGACTTCGACTAACGTCGCGCCGCAGGCTAATCTCCAGGCAACAGTGGAGACAGCCCATGACGACCTCGACCGACTTGCTCACCAGCCGCAAGAACCTGCACGAAACGAAATTCGTCGAAACCCAACTCGCGGCCCTGAAGCCCGGCCAAATCCTGCTCAAGGTCGACACCTTCGCCTTCACCGCCAACAACGTGACCTACGGCGCCTTCGGCGACGCGATGATGTATTGGAACTTCTTCCCCGCACCCGAAGGATACGGCCGCATACCGGTGTGGGGCTTCGCGGACGTCGTCGAGTCGCAGGCCGAGGGCATCAAGCCCGGTGAACGCTTCTGGGGGTATTACCCGATCTCGACCCACCTGGTCGTCGAGCCCGCGCGAGTCACCCCGCACGGCTTCTCCGACGGCGCCGCGCACCGCCAAAAAATGGCCCCCATCTACAACAGCTACGTCCGCGTCGCGGCCGACCCGCACTACACAAAGACGCGCGAGTCCGAACGCGCCCTCCTTCGCCCCCTATTCACGACGTCGTTCCTGATCGACGACTTCCTCGCCGACAGCGATTTCTTCGGCGCACGTGAAGTCGTTCTCTCCAGCGCCTCGAGCAAAACCTCGCTCGGCCTTGCCTTCCTGTTGCACAAGCACCGCAAGGGCCAAGTCGCCGTCGTCGGCCTCACGTCGAAATCGAACGCCGCCTTCGTCGAAAAGACCGGCTACTACGACCGCGTCGTCGCCTACGACGCCATCGCGCAAAGCCCGCACGACAAGCCTGCCGTCTTCGTCGACATGGCGGGCTCCGGCGAGGTCCGCGCCGCCGTCCACAAACACTGGGGCGACGGCCTGAAATACAGCTGCGCCGTCGGCGCCACGCACTGGGACCACATGGGCGGCCCCGCAGCCGACCTGCCCGGTCCCAAACCGCAACTCTTCTTCGCCCCCGATCAAGTGAAAAAGCGCCTGACCGATTGGGGCCCGCAAGGCTTCGAAGACCGCATCGCCAAAGCCACCAACGAATTCATCGCCTCCGTCGACGGCTGGATGAAAATCGTGAAAGGCAAAGGCAAGGCCGACATCGAACGCGTCTACAAAGCCATGGTCGACGGCAAAGCGAAACCGGAAGAAGGACACATGCTGTCGCTCTGAGCGGCGCGGCGTTGGGGGAAACGTGCACTGGTTCATCGCACTCGTCGTGGCGGCCGTCGTCACGATATCGATCTCGACACAGGTGCCGGAGACGGTCGTCAACGTCCTCGACACCGAAGTCCTGAACATTTTGGAGACGAAGGGCTTCAGCCTCTCCGAGCAACTCGGCGGCACAAGGGCGAGCGTCACCGCCGACATGTACAAGGCGAACCCGCTCTACCGTGCCTTCGCCGACGTCGTCGGCCGGCCGCTAGAGCACGATCCTGGCACGGACCAACTCCCCACTGACATTCCGCAAGGCGCCGGCGACATCCCGGACATGGTCCGCCTCATCCGCAACTTCGAGGACAAGGGCAAACGCTCGGCGAACGACACAAAGGGCGGCTATTTCATCCGCCAC
>JAEUMM010000345.1 GCA_016792645.1 Alphaproteobacteria bacterium
TTGGCGGAGTAGCCGCGCGATCCGGTGTCGTCATTCACGTCGAACAAATCCGATTTGGCGGCAGTACGGGCCATCGCGTTACTCACTGATTTCGAGGAATCGACGGGGAATATAGCGGCTCGCGCGCGCCGGCAAGGTCACAGACGAGCCTCATTTTAGGGCACGATGTGTTCGTTTTCCGCGGATTCTGAGGTGATCCAGAGATATCCACACGCCATTTGCAGGCGGACTGCGGGCGCGCTAACTCCCGTGGCACCGCCACGGGAGTGATCCATGCCCACGTCGTTGTCCGAAGCGCTTCGCCTGCCGTGCGGCCAGGTGCTGCCCAACCGTCTGGCCAAGGCGGCGATGACGGAGGGGCTGGGCGACCCGCTCAACTGCGCCACCGAGCGCCATATCCGCCTTTACAAGCGCTGGGCCGATGCCGGCATGGGCCTCTTATTGACGGGCAATATCCAAATCGACCGCAAACATCTCGAGCGCGCGGGCAACGTCGTTATCGACGGCCAGCAATCGCACGAGCAGCTCGCGGCGCTCAAGGCTTGGACGTCCGCCGCCAAATCGGGCGGCGCGCAGGTCTGGGCGCAAATCGCGCACTCAGGTCGCCAAACCCCGAAGGCGGTGAACGCCAATCCGTCGGCGCCGTCGGCCGTGAAACTTGCGCTGCCTGGCGGCCAATTCGGCGACCCGCGCGCAATGACCGGCGACGAGGTGAAGGACACGATACGCCGCTTCGCCCACACTGCGGCCGTCGCGCGCGAGGTCGGTTTCACCGGCGTGCAGATCCACGCCGCGCACGGCTATCTGCTATCGGAATTCCTGAGCCCGCGCGTGAACCGGCGTACCGACGAATGGGGCGGCTCCATCGAGAACCGCGCGCGTCTGCTTCTGGAGTCGGTGAAGGCGGTACGCGCCAAGACGGGCAGCGACTTCGCCGTGTCGGTCAAACTCAACTCCGCCGACTTCCAGAAGGGCGGCTTCACCAGCGAGGAATGCCTCCAGGTCGTGTCCTGGCTGAACGACTCCGGCATCGACCTTCTCGAGATTTCCGGTGGCAGCTATGAGCAGCCTAAGATGGCGGGCGTCACCGGGCTCGAACCTGTCTTCGAAGAGCGTGTCCGCGAAAGCACCCGTGCGCGAGAAGCCTATTTCATCGACTACGCTGCCTCAGTCGCAAAAGTCGCGCGCATGCCATTGATGGTCACGGGCGGGTTCCGTACGCGAGCCGGCATGGAGGAAGCGATCGCCGCCGGCGCAACACAGGTGATTGGCGTCGGCCGTCCGGTTTGCGGCGATCCATTGTCCGTCAAGCGCCTTACCAGTGGCGAAACATCGTCATTGCCGGCTTATGAAAAGCGCTTACGCATCGGCCCCGGCTGGCTCGGCCCCAATTCGCCGATCACGCTGCTCAAGATGATCAACGGCTGGGGCGCCCAAGGCTGGTACTGCCTGCAGTTGCTGCGCATGGGTGACGGCCACGACCCTGATTTGGGCATGACCGTCCTGCAAGCATTCCGCCGATACGCCGCGAATGAGGCCGCCGCAGCGCGTGCATTAATTCGGAATTAAGGCGCTGGTGAACCGTCCTTAAACGCTCGTCCCGTTATCTTCGCGTCATGTTGGGGGCGGATCAGTTGAGAGCTGAAGACGGAGGCTCGCGCGCGCAGGACAAGCACGCGCAGCTTCGCCGCGTTCAGATTGCGCTCAACTTCAAGAGCGTGAACAAGAATTCGTTCTCCCTTCCGATTTGGGCCTGCCTTCTGAACCTGTTTTTCGCGGGCGGCGTGCCTGAAGTCGGTGCGACGCCGCTGAGCATCAGTTGGATCTGGATCGCGGCCTGTCTCGTGGGATCGGCCGTTGCCATCCACCTAAAGCGCCGGTTCCAGCAGGCCAGCGCGGGCGGTCCAATCGATGTCGACAAATGGTATCGCCGCGTTCTGTGCCTTCATCTCGGCATAGGCATTTCGTGGTCGCTCGGCGTCTGGATCCACTGGGATCCCGCGAACCCGACAAACCACATGTTCTTGTTCGTGATCGCGATCGGCTGCGCCGCGCTCTACGGCATTGTACGCGCCGGCGACTTCAACATTCCGATCGTCGGCACGGCGCCGCTGTTCGTGTCGCTGTGGCTGCATTTCTTGCAGCAAGCGCTGTGGGTAGACACGATCCTTATGATCGTCTTGCCCATCTGGTACCTGCAGTTTCTGCGCGATGCCCGCAACGGGAGTCTCGTGATCGAGAATTCGCACAAGACGCAGATCGACCTGGAGCAGCTCGCGGCCGACCTCGCCCATGCGCGCGACGACGCCGAGACGCAGCGCGCAGCCGCCCTTCGTGCCAACGCCTCGAAGTCGGCCTTCATCGCCAACATGAGCCATGAGCTCCGCACGCCATTGAACGCAATCCTGGGCTTCTCCGAAATCATCGCCGCGCAAGCCTATGGTCCCGACGCGCAAGAGCGATACCGGGAATACGCCGCCGACATCGGCGCCAGCGGCCGCCATCTCTTGAGCCTTATCAACGACATGCTCGACATCGCCAAGATCGAGGCGGGCAAGTTGGAACTGAACCGCGAGTGGCTCGACGGTTCGGTCCTGGCGCAGGTGCTTCACCTCGTGCAGGACCGCGCAGCCGCTCGCAACGTCACGCTGCGCGTCGGCGACGAAGCGACCGGCGCGCGCCTGTTCGCCGACGAGCGCGCTTTCAGGCAGATCGCGCTGAATCTGCTGTCGAACGCAGTCAAGTTCACCGAACAAGGCGCGATCACCGCGACGCTCAAGGAACGCCCGGGAGGCGTCGCGTTCATCGTTGAGGACACCGGTTGCGGCATCCCGCACGATCAGATCGGTCGCGTCTTCCAGCCCTTCGAGCAGGTCGACAATCGGTACTCGCGCGCCAACGGCGGCACCGGCCTCGGTCTCACGCTGGTGCGTGCCCTGACCGAGTTGCACGCGGGCTCGTGCAAGATCGAAAGCGATGAAGGCAAGGGAACGCGAGTCGAAGTCTTCCTGCCGTACCCTGCAGACGAGACCGCACGCACTGTGACGAAGGCCGCGTAAGTCAGCCTGACGTATGTGCCGGGACTTAGGCAAATTCACGGCGCGCGAATAAACATGCGT
>JAEUMM010000188.1 GCA_016792645.1 Alphaproteobacteria bacterium
CTGACGCGCCCCGAGTAAGACGGAAGGTACAGATCGTTGGCGATGGCGTGGGATCGCAGGCGCCGGAGAGGTTCGGATCGGGGCCCGTTGGGTCTCGTCGCGAACAATCTTGCGCTTGTGCTTTGCACGGTTGTAGCTCTCGGCGTTCTGGTCTGGGCGCGGGTGCAGGATTCGTCCTTCGATGAGGCGCGTGGCTGGCTGAACGACGCCACGGCGCCGTTCATGGAGATGCTGTCGGGACCGTCGGCCGAAGTGCGCCGGTGGAGCGAAGGCGTCAGTTCGTTCTTCACGGTCTATTCTGAAAATCAGAAGCTGCGCGAAGAGGTCGAAGCCTTGCGTGCGGCGCAGCGCGATCTTGCGACGTTGCAGCGCAAGGTGCAGCGTTATGAGGAGCTGCTGAAGATCCCGGCCGATGCCGCCGTCACGTCGGTGGCGGCTCGTGTGATCGCCGACTCGTCGGGGCCGTTCGTGCGCACGGTGCTGATCAACGGCGGCGGCGGGCAGGGCATCGTCAAGGGCCAAGCCGTCGTCGACGAGCGCGGGTTGCTTGGGCGCGTCATCACCACGGGGCATCGGTCGTCGCGCGTGCTGCTGTTGACCGATCTCAACAGCCGCATTCCCGTGATGGTCGAGGGCGCGAATCTGAAAGCCATTTTGGTCGGCGACAATACCGGTCTGCCGGTGCTCGAATATTTGCCGCCGGGATCGCGCATCACCGTTGGCGCGCGCGTGATTACGACGCCGGACGGGGGCGTGTTTCCGCCCGGTGTCCCGGTCGGCGTGATCGCGGCCGGTTCGCGTTCGCCGCGCGTCGAGCTTTTCACGAACGAGGGGCGGGCCGATTTCGTTCGCATTCTTCAGTACACGGCGCCGGTCGACGTCGATGAGCCGCCACCGGAAGCCGCACCGGCGACGCCGGGTGCGCCGGCTGCAAAGAAGCCCGCTGCGGCGCCTTCGCAGGCACCGACGCCGACGCCGGTCAAGCCGTTGCCGCAGGCCGGTGCGCCTGTGACCACGCCTGTCCGGCCGACGTGAGGCGCGCCGATGCTTGAGGTGTTTCAGGTTGCGCTTCTGACGGTGTTGCGGTGGCTGTGGCTGTCGATGCCGGTGATCGCCACCGTGCTTGCCACCTTCGCCCTGATGGCGCCGATGGATTTGTTGCCGATACCGACGCCCGACATCGTGCTGATTGCCGTCTTCTTCTGGGCGATATCGGGCCCGGCGTTTCTGCCGCCGTGGGCGGTGCTTGCGCTCGGGCTCGTGCAGGATTTGGCGACGGGCGCGCCGCCGGGATTTTGGGCTTTGATCTATCTTCTCGCCTACGGCTTCACGCTGTCGCAGCGCGTGTTCTTCAAAGGGCGCACGGGGCTTGGCGCGTGGATCGGGTTTGCGCTTGTCGCCGCGCTTGCTGCGGTCGCGACGTGGGTGTTGGGGTCGATCGTCTATATGCGCTGGCTGCCGCCGTCGCAGATTTACATGCAGGCGATCGTCACGTTTGTTGCCTATTGGCCGGTATCGAAGGTGTTCCTTCTGATGCGCCGCACGTTGACCACTGCGCGGGAAGCGCTGTGAGGAGCGCCTGCCCATGATGGACGGCCGCGAAAGTGTCCGCTACCGCGCGTTCTCGCGCCGCACGGCGATCGTGTCGGCGGGGACGCTGGGGCTGTTCACGCTGCTGACGGGGCGGATGTTTCAGCTGTCGGTCTTGCAGAACGACCAGTTCGCGATGCTGGCCGAAGACAACCGCATCAATCTGCAGCTGGTCGCGCCGCGGCGGGGGCGGCTCTACGACCGCGTCGGCGTCGAGCTTGCCAATACCGCGCAGAATTTCCGCGTGCTGCTGGTGCCGGAGCAGACGAAGAATCCGCGCGCGGTGTTGGAGAAGTTGGCCACGCTTGTGCCGAATTTGTCGCCGCAACGTATTCAGCGCGTGCTGCGCGATATCGGACGCGGCAAGAAGTTCAATCCCGTGCTCGTGGTCGAAGGCCTTTCGTGGGAAGAGTTCGCGAAGGTCAATATCAACACGCCGGATCTGACCGGCATCGTGCCCGACGTGGGCGAGTTGCGGTCGTATCCTTATGGCGCGTGGCTTAGCCACGTGTTGGGCTATGTCGCGGGCGTCACCGACAAGGATATCGAGAAGCAGCCTGAGCTGTTGTCGCTGCCCGGGTTTCGCATGGGGCGTTCGGGCGTCGAGAAAGCCGCCGACGATGCGTTGCGCGGGACGCCGGGGGCGTCGAACGTCGAGGTCAACGCGCATGGGCGCGTGATCCGCGAGCTGTCGCGGCGGGAAGGGACGCCCGGCCAAGACGTCGTGCTGTCGCTCGACATGGAAGTTCAGAAGATCGCGCAGGAGAAGCTTGCCGGGCAGAGCGGCTCGGTCGTCGTGATGGATGTAGAGACGGGCGAGATCATTTCCATCGTCTCGGCGCCGGGGTTCGATCCCAACGCCTTTACGGGGACGGTGTCGCCGACGATCTGGAAGCAGCTCAACGAAGACGAATTGAAGCCGCTGCTCAACAAGGCGATCACCGGTATCTATCCGCCGGGGTCGACGTATAAGCCGATCGTGGCGCTTGCCGCTTTGGCGTCGGGCGCGATGTCGCCGCAAGCGCGCGTGCATTGTTCGGGTGCGCGTGCCTTGGGCAGTCACGTGTTCCATTGCTGGAAGCGCGGCGGGCATGGGTCTGTGGATATGCATGCGGCCATCAAGCAGTCGTGCGACAGCTATTTCTATGAATGCGCGCGGCGCACGGGGATCGAGGCGATCGCTGCGATGTCGCGCAAGTTCGGGTTGGGCCAAGTCTACGGTCTTGAGATTCCGGGCGAGAAGAGCGGGTTGATGCCCGATCCGGCGTGGAAGCTGCGCGCGCGCAAGGACAGCTGGCGCGACGGCGACACGTTCAACGTCGGCATCGGGCAGGGCGCCGTGTTGACGACGCCTTTGCAGCTGTGCGTGATGACGGCGCGGTTGGCGAACGGCGGCAAAGCGGTGATGCCGCATGTGATCCGCTCGTTCGGCGGCGTCGAGCGCGTGTTGCCGCCGCCCGAGGACATGGGGCTCGATCCCGCGCATGTCGCGATCGTGCATAGCGGCATGGATGCCGTGACGAACCAAGGCGGCACCGGCGCGCGGTCGCGCATCGACATCGAAGGCTTCGACATGGCGGGCAAGACCGGCACCGCGCAGGTGCGGCGCCTCACTGCGGACCTGCGCGGGCGCAGTGCGGACTCAATCCCGTGGAAATTCCGCGATCACGCGCTGTTCATCGCTTTCGCGCCGGTCGGCAAGCCGCGTTATGCGATTTCGGTGGTGGTCGAGCACGGCGGGGGCGGGTCGAAGACCGCGGCGCCGATCGCCAAGGACGTCATGACCCTCGTCGCGCAGCGTGATCCGGCGCGGCAAAAGCTGTTCGTGCCGCCGTCGCGCACCGTCGCGGTCGCGAGCGAGAAGGCGTAGAGGCGATGCCGCTCAACGACCATTTCGGGCCGACGGGCCGCGAGCTTCGGGTGGTGGGCAAGCTGCGGGCCATGAA
>JAEUMM010000372.1 GCA_016792645.1 Alphaproteobacteria bacterium
TAGGCCTAACGATCTTGCGCGTGATGGTACACGGCTAGGATGTCGATCACGCCGGGTCTCACTCGATACACGACGACGTAGGGTGCGCCGCGTACGCGGCGCGTATACGTAGGATCGTGCGATCGGCGTCGGCGTATTCCAGGGTAGAAAGCCACGCGTGGATGCGGTCGAGGTCGGCGAGGGCTCGGGCGCGCCACTGAGCACGCCGTATCTTGCTTAAGCCTTGAAACGTGCGAAGAAGGCTTCGACTTCGTCGTCAGACGCAATCGGACCTGGGTTCGCCAGGTGTTCACGCAGATCTGCGATTTGCTCGTCGCTCAGTGCGCTTTCGGGGTGCAGGTTGCCGTGGAACAAGGTTTCAATGATCGCGGCGATCTCCTCACGGCGCGCTTCGGGAAGCGCTTCCAGCGCTGATGTGACCTTCGCGAACTTGCCCATTTCGTCACCCTGTTTCATCCGGGTCATTTTGCGTTCGATGGCGGTTGGCGGCAATAGCCGCAAAATTATAGGGCGGCCCTTTCGGACCGCCCTTGTGTCTTAAGACACCCCAAAACTGGTTGTTATTCGGCGGCGTTGCCGAAGGCGGCGTGGAGGCGGTTCAGTTGGGCGTGGAGGCCCACCGGCGGCGCCTGCTCTTTGCCGTACAGAAGCTGGTCGAGACGCTCAACGCGCTCGTAGAGCTGCATGCTGCGCTCCAGGAGGTCGAGGAGTTTCGGCGGCAGGAGGTCCGCGTTCTCCGTGCGGCGGCCGCGGCAGATTTCTCGCGCGCCGAGGCGGTATTTTTCCTTGCCCGCTTCGTCGATAGTCATTTCGCCTTCTGCGACCGCACGTTGCACGAGCAGCCACGATGCGACCTGCATGAGACGCGTCGTCAGGCGCATGCTTTCGCCGGCGTAGGCCAGCGCGGCCTTGGACGGCAGCAATTTGGATTCGGCGCGACCCTTGCCGTCGAGGTAGGTCGCGGTCTCTTCGACCATCGCCATGCCTTCCTCGAACGTGCGCTTGAACAGCTCAGAGCCCGAGAACGTCATCGCGTTCTGCGCGTGCTCGGCGCTGTTGGGCTTGTTGTACCCCATGAATTCCCCTTTGATCCAACTCTTCATGCGATCCCAAGGCTCCCAGATTTTCAGCGGCTGACGGATTAACTTAAGTCTCAGCTCGACTGCCCGATCGCATGTTCCCCAGAGACGCGAATCGAACGACACCGACCGGCACAGTTCAAGCTTAAGTTTTGAGGGCTTGCATTCTTCGAGCCAAACCTGACACGAAAAGCACAATGCGTCACGCGAAAGAGAGTTAACACGCGCATGCCTCTACGCATGCAACGCGTCGCGGGTATCGATGGTTGTCGCAGCGGTTGGTTAGTCGTCGAAGCCCACACCGATTTAAGCAAGGCGGAACTTAAGTTTGCGTCGAATTGGCACGACGTAAATTCAACTGCGCGCGTCATCGCCGTCGACATGCCGATCGGACTTTCGAGAGACGGCGTGCGGCAATGTGAAGTTGAGGCGCGCAGGCTGCTTTCACCCTGTGCGTCGCGCGTTTTCAAAACAATCGCTCGCGGGGCGCTGCGATTCGCACAATCGGACTGGAATGTGGCGAATCAGTGGTCCAAGGCGCAGGGCTTCGGCGGGATCTCGAAGCAGATCTGGAACATACGGCCCAAGATCAAAGAGATAGACCGTGCGATTGTGCCGTCGGATCAGGGGCGTGTGGTGGAAGCGCATCCGGAGTTGGCGTTCGCGCGATTGAACGGCGGGCGGCCGCTTGATTCGAAGCACACGCGCGGCGGCTTGCAGGCGCGCCAAGCGATTTTGACGCGCGAAGGGTTCACGAATTTAGACGGTTGGTTACAGCAGTTGCGCGGACGCGGCGCCAAAGCCGACGATCTGTTTGATGCATGCGTGCTGGTGCTGACGGCTAGAAATATCTTGCGCGGCGATGCGCGCGAGGTTCCGGCGGTGGAACAACGTGATTCGCGCGGGCTGAAGATGGCGATCGCGTACTAGCCACAACGTGTCATCCCGGAAGCTAGCGAAGCCCGATCGCGGAACGCGATCGTTGGCGTAGCTTGCTGTCCGGGACCTAGGGTCGGTGCGCATGCGTTTGTGCGTTGGCCCTGGGTCCCGGACAGTAAGGTTCGCAAGAGCGTTGCTGCGCAACGCGCTCACCTAACTTCCGGGATGACAGTTCTGAGGTGGGTCAGCCCTTCTTGAACAGTGCGTCGGCGCTGGAGCGTTGGGCTTCTTTGGCTTTGATGGTTTGGCGCATGCGGGCGATTTCGGTTTCGAATTCTTCGATGCGCAGGTTTAGGTCTTCGATCGACATCAGCGTCAGGTCGACGGGTGGGGGTTTCTTGGGTTTGGGGTCGAGGTCGTCCCAGGCCATGGCGGGGTCCCTTGTGCTTGCGCTAAGACATTTGAACCGCCGTTGGGCGGCACCCGCAAGAGGCCTCCGCACATGACCACCCTGCCCTCCTCCATGAAAGCCGTTCTCGCCGGGAAGGTGGATGGACAGGCTGCGCCGGTGGTCGAAGAGATCGCGGTGCCGCAACCGCAGGCGCATGAGATTTTGATCAAGGTGGCGGCGACGGGGATCAATCGCGGGGATCTGGCGCAGGTGATGGGGATGTATCCGCCGCCGCCCGGGGCGCCCGCAACGTTGGGGCTTGAGGCCTCGGGGACCGTCGTTGCGGTGGGGCCTGGCGTCACGCGGTGGAAGGTCGGCGATGAGGTTTGTTCGCTGGTCGCGGGCGGCGGGTATGCCGAGTATTGCATTGCGCATGAGGGATCGACGTTGCCGGTGCCGCGCGGAGTTTCAATCGTCGATGCGGCGGCTTTGCCGGAGGTGCATCTGACCGTTTGGACGAATGTCGTCGATCGCGCGCGGTTGAAGGCTGGTGAGACTTTGCTGGTGCATGGCGGGTCGAGCGGGATCGGGACTGCGGCCATTCAGTTGTTTGCGGCGCGTGGGCATCGCGTGTTCACGACCGCCGGGTCGAAGGACAAGTGCGATGCTTGCGTCGGGTTCGGCGCGGCGCGG
>JAEUMM010000195.1 GCA_016792645.1 Alphaproteobacteria bacterium
ACTTCGATCTCCGTGTTTTTCGACGGCGGGCTTGTGTTTGCGGATGTTCTGCCGGTCGGCGGGAACCATGTGACGAGTGACATTGCGCGCGGGCTATCGACCTCGCTTGCCAATGCAGAGCGGCTGAAGACCCTGCACGGCAGCGCGCTGACGGGACCCAACGACGGGCGTGATCTGGTTCAGGTGCCGCGCCTGGGCGAAGACGATCCGGACAGCGACAATGAAATTCCGCGTTCGGTTCTGACGGGTATTATCGGGCCGCGGCTTGAAGAGACGTTCGAGTTGGTGCGCGACCGGTTGGTCGATTGCGGCATGACTTCTATTTCGGGACGCCGCGTCGTGTTGACGGGCGGGGCCTCGCAGATGAGCGGCGCGCGCGAAGTCGCGACGCGCGTTCTATCGAAACAAGTGCGCTTGGGGCGGCCGTCGCGGCTGACCGGTCTTGCCGACGCTGCGTCGGGACCGGCGTTCGCGGCAGCTGCGGGCCTGAGCGTGTGGGCCGCGCAACGGCCCGGCGAAATTCAACATGGGCGCGACGACGGCGATCTGCCGTATCTCGCCTATGGTACGACTGATGCCGGTTCAAACGGTTTCAGGGGACTGACGCGCTGGATCAAAGAGAATTTTTAACTTTTTGCGGCGCATGTGTAGACAATAACGGCAGCACGAATGTGCGCCATGGTGGACGTGTCTCATTCGGGAAGGTGGCTTGCCATGGAGAGCAATAGATGGCCATCAACCTTTCTGCGCCCGACTTCACTGAACTGAAGCCCCGCATTCTTGTCTTCGGCGTGGGCGGCGCGGGCGGCAACGCCGTCAATAACATGGTCGCCTCTAAGCTCGAGGGCGTGGAGTTCCTGGTCGCGAACACCGACGCGCAGGCGCTCGTTCATTCCAAGGCTTCCTATCGGCTTCAGCTTGGTTCGGCGTTGACGCAAGGCTTGGGCGCGGGATCGCGGCCCGATGTCGGCGAAGCGGCGGCCGAAGAAAGCGGCGACGAAATCAAGCGCCAGCTCGAATCCAGCCATATGGTGTTCATCACCGCGGGTATGGGCGGCGGCACGGGTACCGGCGCCGCGCCGGTTATCGCGAAGATTGCGCGCGACATGGGGATTCTTACCGTCGGCGTCGTCACGAAGCCGTTCGCGTTCGAAGGCGGACGGCGTATGCGGATTGCGGAAGAGGGGATCGAGAAGCTGAAGGGCTTCGTCGATACGCTCATCGTTATTCCGAACCAGAATTTGTTCCGGATCGCCAACGAGAAGACCACCTTCGCCAAAGCGTTCGAGATGGCAGACGAAGTGCTTTATTCGGGCGTGCGGGGCGTCACCGATCTGATGGTGATGCCGGGGCTGATCAATCTCGACTTTGCCGACGTGCGCACCGTCATGTCCGAAATGGGCACGGCGATGATGGGCATGGGCGAGGCGGAAGGCGAACGCCGTGCGATCGAGGCGGCCGAGGCTGCGATTTCCAACCCCCTGCTCGACGTGTCGTCGATGCGCGGCGCGCGCGGCGTTCTGATCAACATCACGGGCGGCATGGATTTGACGCTGTACGAGGTCGACGAAGCGGCGAACAAGATCCGCCAAGAAGTCGATCCGGACGCGAACATCATTGTGGGCTCGACCTTCGACGAGCGGTTGAACGGGCGTATGCGCGTGTCGGTGGTCGCCACCGGTATCGCAACGGAAGTTCGCCAGCAGGCGATGCCAACGCGCGCCTCGGCTTCGGTCGACGTGCGCCGCGCGAATGCGAGCGAGGCGATTGCCGAGCCGCGTCGTTCGTCCGGCTCTGCGCCGATCGTGCAGCAGCCGATTGCGGCCAGCGTCAGCGGTTCGCCGGCGATTTCGCATCCTGTTCATACGATGCACAGCGAGATCGTGCAGTCGGGTCTTGCCAGCGACGAGCTTGAGCAAATTATCACGCGTGACATTGACCAGGGCCGTTCGCCGCTGGTGGAGAGCCATCTTTTCGATCGCGATCTCATTGAGACGGCCGGACCCGATCCGCGCGAGCGGTCGGCACGCGAGCCTCAGCGGCGCTCGAGCTTGCCGCCGTTGCCGCCGCAACTGCAACCGCAGACCGAGAAGAAGACGGGCGGCGGGTTCTCGATGTTCGGTATCACTATTGGCGCGACACCGAAGAAGCCTTTGGTACAGCGACCGTCAGGGTCCGCGCCCAGTTCCATGCGTCTCTCGCCCGAGACGCAATCGCCGTTCGGCGCCGAGCCGCCGCGCCAACTCAACACGACGCCACGGACCGCGCCCAAGAAGTCGGCGGATGAGGTGTTCAACGCGGCCGATGATGAGCTGGAGATCCCCGCATTCCTGCGGCGGCAGGTGAACTAGCCTTCCGGCGAGCACCTCAGCGGCGTGTTTGCGAACAACGGTCGGGGCGTGCGATTGCGATCTTGGAAGCGAAGGTCGTCGAGCACGGTTTCAGCGGCGAGGCGACCCTCGCGCATGGATCGGAGCCAGGCTGATCAATCGGGCGGTTTGTTCGGTTGCATCGGGCGGGTTTTGCCGAGGGGCGAGCGACGAAGACCGATCGGTGGTGCGGAATCGTCACTACAATAAGTAGTCCGTAGGCGGTGCATTAACGCTATCCCGCGTGTTCAGCTTAATTCTTATGTGTTGTTTACGCATCGGCCGATGCCCTCCTTGCGTGTTCAACCACCGATAGATTGAACGCCCAAGCGAACTCTGTGCGATATTTTCCCCTGGGGAAGGCAGGAGGCTCTGTTGGGGGGCCGTTTGCCTAGCGGCTTTTGGGAGGCCGCCTACAACTGGGGGATGAGATGGGGGGCTCGCGTGCCGGCCGTGGCGTCACGGCTTGGTTCAGTGGCGATCTTGTACATCGCAAGCACGGCAAGGCTCGCGCAACGATTTTGGGGATCGTTGCGTTGAGCTTTGTCGCGCATGTCTTGTCGACATCCGTCGTCGCGGCACAGCCGCTGCCGGGGCCTGGTCAGATCGAGCGTGAGTACGAAGACAAGACCAAGCCTGCGAAGTCGCCGTCGACGATCACGGTGCCGGGGCTTGAGCGCCAAGGTCCGCCGGCGAACGCAGAACAGATCCGCTTCGTGCTGTCGTCGGTCGATATCGACGGCAACACCGTTCTTTCCGACGCACAACTGTCCCAACCGTTCGCGTCACTGATCGGGCAAGAAGTTTCGCTGGCGCAGATGTTCGCGGCGTCGAATGAAATCACGCGCATGTATGTGAAGGCGGGCTATGCGCTCAGCCTCGCGTTCGTGCCGGCGCAGGAGGTGAAGGGCGGCGTCGTCCGTATTCGCGTCATCGAAGGTTACATCGGCGACGTCGAGTTCCAGGACGAGAATGCCTTCCACAGCAAGTTGTGGAACGGGTTTGCGCGGCGCTTGATGGCTTCGCGGCCGCTGCGCACGAAGGATTTGGAACGCTATCTGTTGCTTGCCAACGACTTGGCCGGCGTCGAAGTGAAAAGCGTGTTCGAACGCATGGACGGCGATCCGGGCGCCACGAAGCTCGTCATGTCGATCCAGCGCAAGATGTTCGACGGGTCGGTCGAGTTCAACAACCGCGGTTCGAAGGCGATCGGTCCGTTCCGCGTGCAGGCGCAAGCGGCGCTCAACAACGTGATCGGCGCGGAAGAGCGCATGGCGCTGTTCGGCGTGCGCGTGCCGGACGGCGAAGAGCTTGCGTATCTCGCCGGGCGGTTCGACGTACCGCTGACCAGCGACGGTTTGGCTTTCGGTTTTGACCTGTCGCGCTCGCACTCCAAGGTCGGCACGCCGGTTATGGTGGCGATCGACTATCAGACGGACGGCTGGGTCGGGAATTTCGAGTTCAGCTATCCGTGGATTCGCTCGCGCGCGCAGAACCTCTATTTCTCGCTGGGTCTAGGCTACAAGGATTTGACCTCGAATATTCTGGGTCTCGACTTCACGCATGACACGATGACGATGGTCGTGGCCGGCGTGGAATACGACACGCGGGACGATTGGGGCGGGCTGATCCAGGCGGCGGCGACGCTGCATGTCGGCCTCGACGTGTTCGACGCGACGCAATCGAACGATCCGCAAGCGAGCCGTCTTGGCGCTTCGGGCGAGTTCCTCCGACTGGACGGTTACGTGTCGCGGTTGTCGACGATCGGCCGCTGGCCGTGGCTGCAGCTTTACGGCGAGATCGCAGCGCAAGTTTCGGACGGCGCTCTGCTGGTTTCGGAGCAATGCGGTTACGGCGGCGGGCATATCGGCCGCGCGTTCGATCCGTTCGAGGTTTCGGGCGACCACTGCGTGAAGGGTTTGGCGGAGCTCCGCTATGACGTGCACATGGACGGCTGGGCGAACGACTGGGCCATCAACATGGTGCAGCTCTATGGCCTGGCCGATTTCGGTTACGTGCTGAAGAGCGGGGACTTGATCCCGCCGGACACGCGCAACAACACAGGCGCGTCGGTGGGCTTGGGCATGCGGTTCCGCGCGCTCGACCACGTGTCGGGCCTCGTCGAAGTCGTGCAACCCATCGGAATGGGTGTCGCGTTCGAGGACGGCGAGCAGAATGCGCGCGTCTTCTTCGGATTGTCGCTGGACTATTGATTTGATTGACGCGCCTCGGGTGGGGACCTGAAGCGCGCGGGGATTTGTGGGGGGTAGACGATGGAGCGCTTGGCGCTTGGCGGGCAGGGTGCGTTCCTTGTCCGGAATCGGTCGGGGTTGAAACGAGCGCTTCTAGCGGGCGCGAGTGCGCTCTGCCTTGCATCACTTGCGCTCGCAGGTCCTGAGGGCGGCAACGTCGTCGCGGGTGCGGCCACCATCTCGGCTCCCACGGCCACGCAGACTCAGATCGATCAATCAACCGACAAAGCCATCATCAACTGGAACAGTTTCGACGTCGGCACGAACGAGTCCGTCGTCTTTAATCAGCAGAGCGCAACTTCGGTCACCTTGAACCGCATCTTCGATCAGGATGCGTCGATCATCGCCGGTCAGGTCAGCGCGAACGGACGGCTCGTCCTCATCAATGCCAACGGCATGGTGTTCGAGAACGGCGCCAGCGTGAACACGGCCGGTTTGATCGCGACGACGGCCGACATCTCGAACAACGACTTCATGTCGGGCAACTATGCGTTCAATCAGGCGGGCGCGGCGAATGCTTCGATCGTCAATAAGGGGCAGATCACGGCGGATGAAGGCGGCATCGTCGCGTTCGTGGCGCCTTCGGTGCGCAACTCCGGTGTCATCACGGCGAAGCTGGGTACGGTGGCGCTTGGCGCCGGCAACACCTTCACGCTGGATCTTTACGGCGACAATCTGATTTCGTTCCCGGTTTCGGCCGAGGTTGCGCAGCAATTGACGGGGCCTGACGGGCAGCCGCTCAACGCGCTGGTCGACGTGTCGGGCAAGATCGACGCGGGCAGCGTGCAGCTCACGGCGCGTGCGGCGCGCGGGGTTATCGACAGCGTTATCAACGTCGACGGCGAAATCATCGCGTCGGGTGTGCAGCAAACGTCGGGCGGCGGGTACGAGCTCGTCGGCTCCGGCGGCAACGGCATGACGCAGAACGCGCGGGCGACCGGCGCGGTCGATGGCGCTTTCCCAGCCGGCTATGGCGGGGCGATCAAGATAGACGGCGGGCAGAACCGCGTGGATGTCGGCGGGACGCTGACGGCGTCGGGGGCCACGGGCGGATCGATTTCGCTGACCGGTTCGCGGGTCGACGTCGCGGGCTCGCTCAGCGCGACAGGATCGTCGGGCCTGGGCGGGTCGATTTCGATCGGCGGCAAGGAGATCAATCTGTCGGACGCGACGCTGAACGCGTCGGGCGCCACGGGCGGCGGCAGTATCGCGATCGGATTCACGGGATCGGGTTCCTCGCGCGACATCAACGCGGACACGGTGTTCGTGTCGCAGGGTTCGAGCTTGAAGGCCGACGCAATCGAAAGCGGCGACGGCGGGCGTGTCGAGTTCTGGTCGAATGTCGGCACGGATTTCCGCGGCACGATGTCGGCCACGGGCGGGGCGGCGTCGGGCGACGGCGGCTTCCTGGAAGTGTCGTCCAAGGGCGACGTCGGGTTCATGGGCACGGCCGACGCTTCGGCGGCGAACGGCGAAGCGGGCATTCTTTCGCTCGATCCGAAGAACATCACCATTTCCACTTTCTTCGCTTCCAATCTGCCGTCGAATCCGCTGACCTATTCGACGTCGTCGACGTCGTCGCTGACGATCAATCCGAACTCCATCACCAGCGTTTTGAACACGGGCACGGCGGTCACGCTGCAGGCGTCGAACGACATCACGGTGTCGTCGGCCATCACCGTCAACAATCCGGGCGGCAACGGCGGCGCGCTGACCATGCAGGCCGGCCGCAGCGTTCTGATCAACGCCGACATCACGACGGACAACGGCAACCTCACCATCATCGCCAACGATCTTCTGTCGTCGGGCGTCATCAACGCGCAGCGCGATCCGGGATCGGCCGTCATCACCATGAGCTTCGGCTCCGACATCGTGGCGGGCACGGGTACGGTCAGGCTTGCGATTTTGGACGGCGCAGGGAAGACGAACCTGACCTCCGGCGATCTCACGGTGCGCAACATCAACGCGGGTAACATCCGCGTCGAGAATTTGGGCACGACAGCGGGGAGCGACGTTCTTCTCTCGGGCAACCTCGTCGCCAGCGGCACGGGCACGCCTTTGGTGGTCGCCTCGCAGAGCGGTTCATTCGACAACAACAACGGTTCGAACGCGCTGCAGACGCCAAACGGGCGCTGGCTCGTCTACACGAACACGGGCGCAGCGACGGATGAAGGCGGGCTTGCGGGCACGCCCTGGTACAACACCAGCTACAATCCGGCGAACCCGACCGGAGTCTCGGCGACCGGCAACAAGTTCGTTTACTCGCAGACCGCGAGCCTGACAGTCAGGCCGAACAACGCGTCGCGCGTCTATGGCGACGCCAATCCGGCGTTCACCTATGGGATCACGGGTCTCATCAACGGCGACTCGCTGGCGGCGGCGGTGCAAGGCGCGCCGACCATCACGACGACGGCGACGGCGTCAAGTTCGGTTGCGGGCGGGCCCTATGCGATCGACGCGGCGCTGGGCACGCTGGCTTCGGCCTACAATTACAATTTCACCTTCGCGCCGGGCCAGCTTTCGATCAACCCGGCGACGCTGACGTTCCTCGCCGATACACGCACGCGCGAGTATGGCGACCCGAACGGCGTGCTGACGGGTACGCTCAGCGGCTTGCGCAACGGGGACACGGTTGCAGGCATTGCGTCGGGCGAGATGGTCTTTGCGACGACGGCGGACATCGAATCCGGTGTTGGCGTCTACGGGATTGTCGGCGGCGGCATCACGATCACCAGTGCGAACTACTCCACGACGGTCGTTCAGGCGGCATCGAATGCGACGGCTCTGACCATCGTGCCGGCGCAGCTGACGTATCTCGCCGACATCGTGTCGCGCGTCTACGGCGATGTCGACGTCGGTCAGGTCGACGGACAACTGATGGGCCTCAAGAACGGCGACGACGCGATAGACGTGGGCATCGGCTCGGTCGAGTTCCTGAGTTCGGTGACGGAGAACTCGAACGCCGGCACCTATGCCGTCAACGGCAGCGGGCTTTTGGTCACGAATCCGAACTACGTCACCACCATCTTGCAGGCGCCGACCAACGCGACGGCCTTCACGATCACGCCGGCGCAGTTGTTCTATGTCGCGGACGACGAAGACCGCGAGTACGGCGAGGCGAACCAAGAGCTCTCCGGCCAGCTTGAAGGCCTCGTCAACGGCGACACGCTTGAGAACGTGGTGTCGGGCACGATGTTGTTCTCGACCAGCGCGACGCAGACGTCGAATGTCGGCTTCTATGCGGTCGACGGCTCGGGTTTGACAGTCATCAGCGGCAACTACCAGGTGAACATTCTGCAGGACGTCGACAACGCGACGGCGTTCGAGATCACGCCGGCGCGGCTGACTTTCATCGCGGATCAAGCCACGCGCATCTACGGCGACGCCAACCCGGCGTTCACCGGCCAGGTGGTCGGGTTCAAGAACACCGACACGCTTGAAGACGTGACCGACGGCACGCTGGCCTTCACGTCGTCGGCGACCGAAACAAGCAATGTCGGCACCTATGAAATCATGGGCGGCGGTCTGATCGTCACGAGCGGAAATTACGAACTCATCATCGATCAGGAATCCGCCAACGAGGGCGCGCTCGAGGTCATTCCGGCGCAGTTGTTCTACACGGCCAATCCGTTCACGCGGGTCTATGGGCAGCTCAACCCGACGATCACGGGCACGGTCTCGGGTCTGAAGAACAACGACACCGTCGAATCGATCGCGCTGGGACAGGCGCTGTGGCAGGCGAACGCCGACGAGACGTCCAATGTCGGGTTCTAC
>JAEUMM010000398.1 GCA_016792645.1 Alphaproteobacteria bacterium
TGTAATTTAATATATTTCACGTCCAAACTTGACAGAATAGGTCCCTCTCCCCATCCTAGGTGGAGATAGGACGCGCGGAATGCCCCAGGTTTTGACCGCAAATCGGCTGAACGACGGTGAGGTTGTGTACCTGGCCCCGGACGGCGCGTGGGTCGAACGCATCGCCGGCGCACGAACCTTCGCCACCAAAGCCGAGGGGGAGGCGGCGCTCGCGATCGGCGTCGAGGCCGAACGCAATCAGCTTGTCGTCCACGCCTATCTCTTCGACGTCACCCCGGCCGACGCGACGAAGCCCGTGAAGATGCGCGAGATCATCCGCGCCGCAGGCCCCACCGTCCGCCGCGACCTCGGCAAACAGGCCGCCATCTAATGTACCGCTACGACGAATTCGATCAGAAGATCGTGGACGAACGCGTTACGCAGTTCCGCGGTCAAGTCGCACGCCGCCTCTCGGGCGAACTCACCGAAGACGAATTCAAGCCCCTGCGCCTGATGAACGGGCTCTACCTGCAGCTTCACGCCTACATGCTGCGCGTCGCCATTCCGTACGGCACGCTGTCGTCGCGTCAGCTGCGTATGCTCGCCCACATCGCGCGCAAATACGACAAGGACTACGCGCATTTCACGACGCGCCAGAACCTTCAGTACAACTGGCCCAAGCTCGCGGATGTGCCCGACATCCTGGCAGACCTGGCGACAGTCGAGATGCACGCCATCCAAACCAGCGGCAACTGCATCCGCAACGTGACCTCGGACCATTTCGCCGGCGCCGCCGCCGACGAAGTCGACGACCCGCGCATCTGGTCCGAGATCATCCGCCAGTGGTCGACCTTCCATCCGGAATTCTCGTACCTGCCGCGCAAGTTCAAGATCGCGGTCCCCGCCGCGCCCAAAGACCGCGCCGCGATTAAAGTCCACGACATCGGCATCATCATCCGCCGCGACGCCTCGAACGCCCTCGCCTTCGATGTTTATGTCGGCGGCGGTCAGGGCCGCACGCCGTATGTCGGCCACCTGATCGGCGAAGGCATCGCAGCAGGCGACCTGCTCGCCTATCTCGAAGCGACGATGCGCGTCTACAATCAGCACGGCCGCCGCGACAACATCTACAAAGCGCGCATCAAGATCCTGGTGCATCAAATCGGCGCCGAAGAAATGCGCCGCCAAGTCGCCGCCGAATTCGCCGAGATCAAGACGCAAGGCGCACTCGCCCTGCCGCAGGCCGAAATCAACCGCATCAAAACCTACTTCGCCGATCCGCCGTTCGACGTGCTGCACGACGAAACCGCACTCCTCGCCGCGCAGAAGAAACAGAGCAAAGCCTTCGCCGCCTGGCACGACATCAACGTCGCCCAACACAAGGCGTCTGGCTACGCCATCGTCACGATTTCGCTCAAGCCCATCGGCGGCATCCCGGGCGACGCCAGCGCCGACCAGATGGACCTGGTCGCAAACCTCGCCGAACGCCTGAGCTTCGACGAAATCCGCGTCAGCCACGAACAGAACCTGGTCCTCGCCCACGTGCGCCAACGCGACCTCTTCGACCTCTGGCAGCAACTCGACAAGGCCGGCCTCGCAACGGCGAACTACGGCCTGATCACCGACATCATCGCCTGCCCGGGCCTCGACTATTGCGACCTCGCCAACGCCCGCTCGATCAACATCGCGCAAGCCGTGTCGAAGCGTTTTGCCGACCTCGACCGCCAGCGCGACATCGGCGAACTGAAGATGAAGATCTCAGGCTGCATCAACGCCTGCGGCCACCACCACGTCGGCAACATCGGCATCCTGGGCGTCGATAAGAAAGGCGTCGAGTACTACCAAATCACCCTCGGCGGCTCCGGCGACGAAACCACGTCGATCGGCGAAATCTTGGGGCCAGCCTTCGGCGAAGCCGAAGTCCCCGACGCCATCGAAAAACTCGTCGACACTTATTTGGGTCTGCGCCAATCGGGCGAACGCTTCTTGGACACCTATCGCCGCGTCGGCATTCAGCCGTTCCGTGAGAAACTCTATGCCGCTCATTAAACACAACGCCTTCGTCGAAAACACATTCGCGCACGTTGCCGACGACGAGGCGCTGCCCGACGGCCCAATCGTCGTGTCCCTGAAACGCTGGCAAGCCGAACGCGAAACCCTCGCCGCGCGCAACGCCCCGCTCGGCGTGCGCCTCTCATCCGACCAATCGCCCGAAGCGCTTGGCGCTGACGTGAGCCATTTCGCGCTGATCGAACTCGAGTTCCCGAAATTCCGTGACGGCCGCGGCTATTCGTGGGCCCGCATCCTGCGCCAGCGCCTAGGCTTCACCGGCGAAGTCCGCGCCGTCGGCGACGTCCTGCGCGACCAGTGGCTCTTCATGAGCCGCTGCGGCGTCGATGCTTTCGAAGTTCGCCCCGGCACGCGCCTGGAAGACTTCCGCGCCGCCCTCGCTGAACAAACCGTCTTCTACCAACCGGCCAGCGACCGCATCCGCAACGTCCTCGACCTGCGCCAAAGCCGCACGCGCGCGGCAGCGGAATAACTCAAGCCGCAATCGCCGCGTCCTCACCGCGCCGCATCGATCGCTCCGCCGGGAAATGCAGCGACACGCTCGTCCCTTGACCGGCCTCGCTTTCAAGGTCGAGCGTGCCGCCGTGCAGTTTCATCAGGGCTTGCACAATGGGCAGCCCCAGACCCGTCCCGTCGTGCTTGCGCACCTCCGGGCAATCGACTTGCGAATAGACCGCAAGCGCTTTCGGAATGTCGGCCTTCGCAATGCCGATGCCGCTGTCGCGCACGCTGAGCGTGATGCCGCCGTCGGTGCGCGCCACGGCCGTCGCCGCTATCGCGCCGCCGCGCGGCGTGAACTTCACCGCGTTCGATAGAAGATTGAGCATCATTTGTAGCGTCGCGCGCTTGTCCGCGAACAACGCAGGCAACCCGTCTTCGACAAAGACCGTCAGCACATGGTTCGCGTCGCCGCGCGACAGCTTGCGCGCCTCGTCGACCAGGCCCTCAATATCGAACGCCTCGCAGCTGAGCTCCATCTTGCCCGCCTCGATCTTTGACAGATCCAGGATCTCGCGGATCAGCGACAGAAGATGCGAGCCGCTGTTATGAATGTGCCGCGCATATTCGAGATAGCGCGCATCACCCGCCGGCCCGTAAATCTGATGCTGGATCATCTCGGAGAAACCCAGGATCGCGTTCAACGGCGTCCGCAGCTCGTGACTCATGTTCGCGAGAAACCGCGACTTCGCCGCATTGGCCTCGACCGCCTCGGCGCGCGCGTTCTCAAGTTCGACGACCTTCTCGGACAGCCGCTGCGTCCGCTCGGTGACGAGCAGTTCAAGATCAATGTTTGCCTTCTGCAGCTGCACGGCCGTCCGCTGCGCCCGCTCATAGCTGGTGTAGATATGCGCAACCATCATGCCCGTGACACACGAGCAGAAGACGAGCGCGCCCACCACCGTCGCGCTGCCCTGTGGCAGCACGTTCGATCCATGGATCACCGACACCAGGCCCAGCACGCAGAGGATCACCACGCCGGCCAACGTAACGCCAAGACGCATTAGGAGCCTCACAAAGTTAGCCCCCGCATGTTTCCGGCCGCACAACGCAAGCAACCGGGAACCGCCCCGTGTGACGGACGCTACAACCCGAGTCTCACCACGGCGTGAACGACCCCGCTCGAATTTGTTTCAAATGCATGACGATGCAGCATCCCCGAAAGACGGGATAACGCGTCCGCCGCGCTTGATTGACCTTGGGGCCGCGATCCACTATCCCCGCGCCTCCTTCAAAGACAACACGCGGGTATGCGGCGCGCGAGAGAGAACGGTATGTCAATCTCTGCCCACGCAGCGCCGGCCCGCCCAAGCGCGGCGATGCCGCGTTTCGCCTCGGTCGCGGAACTCATCGACAAAGAACGTCCGTCCCTGCCCGTCTACGCGCTGTTCCCGCCCGCGTTCAAAGCGGCGGCTAAGCATTTTCTCGACGGCTTCCCCGGCGAAACGATGTACGCCGTCAAAGCGAACCACGCACTGCCCGTGGTCGACCACGTGCATGGCGCCGGCATCCGGCATTTCGACGTCGCCTCGCTCGCCGAAGTGAAACTCGCACGCGAACGCTATCCCGACGCCGGCCTGCATTTCATGGCGCCCGTACGCATCCGCGGCGCCGCCGGCGAAGCGCACAAGAAATACGGCGTGCGCAATTTCGCATTGGACAGCGAAGATGAACTGAACACGATCCTGCGTGAAACCGGCGGCGACACCGACAAGACAATCGCCGCCGCGCTGACGCTCTTCGTGCGCCTCTATGTCCCGGCCGACGGCGCGCTCCTAGAACTGTCGAGCAAATTCGGCATCGGCACGACGGCCGCCGCTCAACTGCTCAGGAAGATCGTCCAAGCCGGCGCAAAACCCGCGCTCACCTTCCATGTTGGCTCGCAGTGCCTCCACCCGAAGTCGTACAAAACCGCCCTCGCTCGCTGCGCCGAAGTCCTGCAGCAAGCGCGCGTCGAACTCGAAGCGCTCGACGTCGGGGGCGGCTTCCCGGGCTACTATCTGAACGTCACCGTCCCGCCGCTGACCGAATTCTTCGACGCGATCCGCGAAGGCCTCGCCGACCTTAATTTGCCGAAGCGCGCGCCGGTCTACTGCGAGCCCGGACGAGCCCTCGTCGCCGACGGTCTGTCCGTCATCACGCGCGTGTCGCTGCGCCGCGACTACACCGTCTTCATCAACGACGGCATCTACGGCAGTCTCAACGAATATGCGTTACAGAACTGGCCGGTCCGTTATCCGCTGCGCATTTTCAGCGAAGGGCCGGACGGTAAGATCGTCGAAAAGACAGGGCGCGTCGCCCCGTTCAAAGCCTTCGGCCCGACCTGCGACACGCTCGACGTGCTCCACTATCCGATCGACCTGCCGGAAACGATAGGTGTTGGCGATTGGATCGAGTTTCAGAAACTCGGGGCCTACTCCTGCGCGCTCAGAACCGCCTTTAACGGCTTCTACCCTGACACTTTTGTCGAGATCGTTGAAGCCCGTTAGCTATAGTTCCTGACCGAATATTTACCCGCGAAACCACATCATGCCCTGCACAAAACTGGGCGTCGGCAGGGTCATGTTGCAAACCTCTTCACTGCAGGACTTGATCGACCTCGCGAAAGAGCCGTCGAGCGACAAGCGCCGCGAACTCATGCGCAAGTTGACCGACGTCTTCCTGGACTCGGCGCCCGACTATTCCGATGCCGAACGCGACCACTTCGGCGCGATCCTGGGCCGAGTGGCGAACGACATGGACGCCGCCGTCCGCCGCCAGCTTGCGAAGCAGTTCGCCAACGTTCCCTCGGCCCCGCACAATTTGATTCAGCGCCTCGCCGCCGACGAAGAATTCAGCGTCGCTAAAGACGTGCTGCTGAAAAGCACGGTGCTGCGCGACGACGACCTCATCGCCATCGCGCGCCACTCTGCGCAAGACAAGCTTGAAGTCATCGCCGCGCGTCACAGCGTGTCTGAAGCGGTGTCCGAAGCCATCGTCGAACACGGCGACGACCAAGTCGTCGTAAAACTGGTGCAGAACACCGGCGCCGCTTTGTCGCGCTCCACGATCCGGCGTGTGGTCGAGCGCAGTGAAACGAGCGACGTCCTGCAGGCGCCGCTCATCACGCGCGCCGACGTGCCGCCCGACATGCTGCAGGACATGTTCTCGTTCGTCTCGTCGGAACTGCGCACCAAGATCACGCAGAAGCTCGACAGCCTGCCGCCCGAAGTCATTGAAAAGGCGTTCGCCGCAGCCGCGCGCGAGTTCGCCGGCGAAGTCCGCCAGGTGAAGGACGCCGACCGCAAGGCGATGGTCTACGTCGCCGAAATGGCGCGCCGCAAGCTGCTGAACGAAGCGCTGCTGCACCAACTGCTGCGCAACAATCAGGTGACGGAGTTCATTCACGCCTTCGCGCGTTTGGGCGAAATCGACGTGAAGACGGCGGCGCGCATCGTCAACGCCTGCAACGCCGAGGGCGTCGCCGTCGTCTGCCGCGCCACGCGCTTCGACCGCTCGACGTTCGCCGCTATTGCCTTCTTCTTGGAAGAACGCGCGAACGACACGCAAAAGGGCATGCACAACATCCTTGAACTCTACGACAAGGTGACACCCGAGGCGGCCCAGCGCGTGATGCGCTTCTGGCGCGTCCGCAAAGAGGCGTCCGACACGCCGGTCGCCAAGGCCAGCTGACCTCAGCGCGGCAGAAGGCCAAGCCGCCGCGCGAAGATCTTGTCGACCCACCGCCGCGGCAGCGCACGCGGAACCACCCAATCGAAGAACAGATTCGGCGCCAGCGCATAACGCACGCGCGGCCGCCGCGCGGTGAGCGCGCGATGGACGACCTCGCCCACACGTTCGACAGGCAGCCCGTCGCGCGAGGCGCCCGCCATGAAATCGGAGAGCTTTGCCATCGCCGGTCCATAGTCCGTCTGCGCGTAGGCGGACGCATCCAGTGCCTCCGCCTTCTGCCAGATCGGCGTCTTCACCGCGCCGGGCCCGACGATCACGACGTCGATGCCGTAAAGGATCAACTCCCGCCGCAGGCTCTCCGACAAACCTTCAAGGCCATGCTTGGCCGAGCAATACCCGCCAAGAAACGGCGACCCGATCTTGCCGCCCAACGAGGTGATGTTGACGATCCGGCCCGGCCCGCCCTGCAGCGTTCGATCGGCACCCAACAGCGGCGCAAAACACTGGCTCACCGTAAAAGCGCCGATAAGGTTCACCTCAATCTGCTTGCGATAGTCGGCAAGCGGCTGATGCAGCAACGGCCCCGGCGTCGCAATTCCGGCATTGTTGACGAGCCCAAGCAGCGTGCGCCCGCCGATCGCGGCCCGCACCGCGTCGGCACCGGCCCGCACCGCGCTTTCGTCCGTCACGTCGAACACAAGCGGCGTGAAGCGCTCCGGAAAGTCGCGGCTCAAGCGCCAAGCATCGTTCGCGCTCCGCACGCTGCCGAAGACGTGCAGCCCCTTGCTGGTGAGAACCTTGACCGTGCCCCACCCGATTCCGGTGGATACACCCGTAACGACGACCGCGCCCATGACCGCTCCTCTTGCCGGTTATACGGCCGGAAGCTGCCGCCCGATCAGTGCCGCCGCTCGCGCGTGGCCGTAAACTTGATCTTCGGCCAGCGCTCGGCGGAATAGCGCAGTTCCCAGGCGCTCTTGGCCATAAAGACGGGCGAGCCGTCCCCGTCATCGGCCATGTTGCCCTGATGCGCATCCACGAACCGCTTCAATTCGACCGCATCGTCGCTCGACACCCAGCGCGCGGTCTCGAACAAGCCGGGCTCGAACGCCACCTCAAGCCCGTACTCGGCCTTGATGCGGCTGGCCAGCACGTCCAGCTGCAGTTGCCCGACAACGCCCACGAACCACTGCGACCCGATCTTCGCGCGAAACACCTGCGTAACGCCCTCTTCGGCCAAAGCCTCCAGCGCACGCTGCAAATGTTTCGCTTTCAGCGGATCGGCGAGGCGCACGCGGCGCACGATTTCGGGCGCGAAGTTCGGGATGCCCGTGAAGGTCAAATCCTCGCCCTCGCTCAGCGAGTCTCCTACGCGCAACACGCCGTGATTGGGAATGCCGATGATATCGCCCGGCCAAGCCTCGTCGACGGTCGCACGCGACTGCGCGAAGAACAGGATCGGATTGTGAATGCTGATCATCTTGCCCGAGCCCGACTGCTTCAGCTTCATCCCGCGCTTGAAGTGACCGGAACACACCCGCATGAACGCCACACGGTCGCGGTGGTTCGGATCCATGTTCGCCTGAACTTTGAACACGAACCCCGCGACCTTCTCGTCCGACGGCTTCACCATACGTTGCATCGCGGCCTGCTCGCGCGGCGCCGGCGCAAAGCGCCCCAATCCTTCCAGCAACTGCCGCACGCCGAAATTCTTCAGCGCCGCGCCGAAATAAACCGGCGTCTGATGCCCCTCGCGAAACGTCTGAAGCTGGAACGGTTGATACCCGCCCCGCGCCAACTCCATCTCGCCGACCAGACGCTGATGCTCTTCCGCGCTCAACACGTCGGCCAAACGGTTGTGCCCGACGGCTTCCCCGTCGCGCCCGAACGGCAGAAACGTCTCTGTCGCGAAATCCATGACCCCGCGAAAATTCAAGCCCGATCCCGCAGGCCACATCATCGGCGCGACATGCAGCTGCAGCTGATCCGAAATCTCTTCGATCAGTTCGAAAGGATCGCGTGCCTCACGGTCCATCTTGTTGATGAACGTGAGTATGGGAATGTCGCGCAGTCGG
>JAEUMM010000425.1 GCA_016792645.1 Alphaproteobacteria bacterium
CGCCGTTCCGCGGCGGCGCCCGTGATGAGCATGGTCAACATGCTCCAATGCCCCTCGTCGGGCAGCACGCGCCGGCACAGCGCAAACACGTCGGCAAAGCGCGGCTGGTCGGCCAGCGTCTTCGGATCGATCCGCCAATACTCGGCGAACGCCCGGTTCGAGAGCTTCAACCGCCCGTCCGTTCCGAACACGGCGAGCGCCTCGCTCAGATGGTCGATCGTCGTGCGCTGCACGCTGGAGAGTTGGTTGAGGCTGCGCTCCAACGCCATCTGATTGGTGACGTCGGCGTAGATGAAGATCAGCCCGCCGAACGGATGCGGCTGACACGTGACGCGCAGCGTCGTGCCGCGCGGCAAATGCCAATGCTCTTCGCGCTCTTCGATGACGCTGGTGTAGAGCGCCAAGCGCTCTTTCTTCCACGCCGCGAAATCGCGCTGTTCCGGCAGCCGGCGCGACTCGCGCAACCGCTCCAGAATGTCGCCGTCCGAAGGATGAGTGGCGAGCCAGCGCTCCTCCAAATCCCACAGCTTCACGAACGCCTTGTTCGAGAATTTGAGCCGCTGGTCCGGCCCGAAGATCGCGACCGCGACCGGCAAGCGATGCAGCGTCTCCTCATGTGCATCGATGTGCTGCTGCAAGAGCCGCTTCGTCTCGTCGACGTCGGTCACGTCGACGGCAAACGAGGCGACGCCGTCGCCCATCGGCACGCACTGAATCTCGAACGCCCGCCGCTGGCCGCCGACGACGAGATAGTGCAGCGCCGTTTGCGCCTCGTTGGTCTCCAGCGCCTTCTCCGCCAACGCGCGGCTGTCGCGATCGAGTTCCAGCTGATCGGCGATCGCATCCTGTCCGATACCGGGATCGACGGCGGCCGTGTAAGCGCGGTTCACCCACAGCAGATCGAGGTTCTGCCCCCGCCGCCAAACCGGCATCGGCGAAACGTCGAGCAAGTCGCCCAGCCGCGCCCGCTCGATCTCGCTCGCGGTCAGCCGGACCGTGAGGTTGTAGTTCGCCTCCGCGTCCGGCGTGACGTCGCGCAGCCAAAGTGCCGCCTGCCCCGCCGCCGGCTTCCCGTAGGCTTGAAACACGCGCCCATCGGCGCCCGGCACCGTCAGCGAGAACAGCGACCCGCCCGATTCCAGCGTGCTCAGCGCATCCTTCAAGTCGCCGTGCATGTCGTTCTCAAGCACGCCCGCCAGCACCGCCGCGGCACCCGCGCGCGCCTCGACATCGCCGTCGATGTTCCGCCAAACGAACAGCGCGCCGGGATCGGCCGAAACGATCGCCGCTTCCTTCTGGAATTTCGCTTCCGCGCGCGCCGTCCGCCGCGCCGCCCGCTTCAACAGCGCGTCCGAGCGCACGCGCATCGCCATCATGATGAGCGCAAGCGACCCCGCGAGCGCGATCGCCCCAACCGTTACCCCGAAGGGGAGCAGAAATGCGATGTCGTTTGAGAACGCCAATCCGACCCCATGCCTTGTTGCAGGGACGACGGCCGGCGCACGAACGGCGCCTCACGCGGAAAAGACAGTGGTCCGTTTTCCTCAAGGATCGGAGGCAGCCCGAGTGGGGCGCCACGCATCAATCCTCGAACAGCCCCCGTCGCCCGCGCCCGTACCCCCTGTTTGCGAGAATCACTTCGTCCATCCGATGATAGAAACGCACCCAAGCCCTGTCCTCGCGCAGATGGTTAACGCCGGGCGAAAACCAAGCCGAGTCAGAGGCTTGCACCCCATCCGCAGACGTTAATGCGAGCTTCCCGATTTTAACGTCTCGGTAACGATTTAGGTCCGGCACATGAACCTCCGTCTGAAGTCCGGACCACTAAGGCAACGCCCCGTCGCCGTGTTGCTCAATTGCGCCAGCCCGCCTGCAAACGAAGCACCGAGAGTAACGGCCCGCCGCGTGCCGCCCCTGTCTGCGGTCAGCATCGACGCGCGCCCTCGCCAATCCGCGTGACGTAAGCCACAGGTAACGCGGCCTGCGCCGCGCTAGACTCCGCACGCTTCACCTGGACCTCCGCATGCAAACCTTGATCAGCGCGTTCTGCAATGCCGTGTTGATCGGCCTCTTCGTCGTCGCATTCGGCGCAGCCTTCGGACGCGTCCATCCGCTCATCGATCTCTTCGGGCAATTCGTTCTGCCGGCTCTCGTCGGCGCCGTCGTCGTCATGCTGCTGGCGTTGCTGACGGCGCGATACGCGACCGCCGTTGTCGGCGTCGCCGCACTGCTTGCAAATCTCTTCGTTGCCTGGCCGTTCCTGCAGAGTCCAAGGCCCGCGGCTGCGACCGGTCCGACGGTGAAGGTGCTGCTCTTCAACATCTACTACTACAACAAGCGCCTCGCTGAGGCCGCCAATACCATCCGCGAATTGAATCCCGACATCGTCGTCCTGCACGAGGTCGTACCGCGCGTGCGTCCGGAACTCGACGCGATCGCCGATGCCTTTCCCTACCGCGTTGAAAGCTGGCTGGAGCGACCGGCGGATGCCTTGATCCTCTCGCGCTTTCCGTTGCAGGACGTGGCAGCGGAACTGCCCGCACCAAACCACCGCCGTCCGCTCGGCGTCGCCAAGGTTACGGTCGGTGACCGCACGCTGACGCTCCTTGCCGCGCATCTCTCGCTGCCGCCGCTCCTTGAAGGGCGCGGCTCGCAAATGGCCGAGATGCGCGAGATTGCCGAAACCGTGAACGGCCTCACCGGTCCGCGCTTGCTCGTCGGCGACTTCAACGCCGCGACATGGGGCGCCGTCATCACGCACGCCCGCACTTTTGCCGCCCTTGAGGTTCTGACCGGTCCAAGCGGCACCTGGCCGACATTCCTGCCGCGCGACATGGGCATCCCGATCGATCACATGCTGGCGTCGCAGGAAATAACCTTCGTCTCGCGCACGCTGATCACGATCCCTGGATCAGACCACCGCGCCGTGCTGGCCGAGATCAAATTCAAGAACTAGCCGGGAAACAGCTGCACGCCGATCTTTTCCATCTGCCCGTCGGTCGTAACGGTCAGGCAGGCGAGGCTCTCCATGCCCTGCACATAGCAAAACACCGGCAACTTCTGTGCGCGAATCTGCTCATACGTTTCGCGATCGACGCCCGTTTCCGGATAGAACGGAAACTCGCCGCTCTTCGGCGTCTCGTCGCCCGCGGCCCACGGCGGAAAATCCGCCGACGTCTTGAACATGTGGTCCTGCGAAAGCCATTCGCTGAGCGCTTTCACCATCTCGCCCCGCGTCTTCACGCCGGCGAACGTCATCACGTGCGCGCCCGGCGCCGCGTCGCTCCACAGCACCGTCCCATCAGGCGCACGCACGGCGATCGTCACCACCGCCGTCGCGCAATTGCCGCCGTTCGAAAAAGCCTCCGTGCGATAAGCACGCCCCTTGACCGGCGTCCAATTCCGCCAGGCGGCCGCCGAACAATCCGGCGCTGCTTCGGCCTCGATCGCAAATCGTTCGACACCGGCAAGCGCCAGCCCACCCAACACAAAGGCGCCAGCCAAAAATGCACGCGAACGAACACTCATGAAAGTCTCCCTAGGTGACGCGGCAGCTTTGCGCGAAACATCGTCCAAATGAAGGCGTGATCACGCCCGCGCGAGGGGAAATCCTTCGGGCCGCTCCGCCAAAACCTCGACCCGATCGCCGACCGCGACGCGCCCGATCGCACGCGGCACGCTATTCCAGCCGAAGAGCACGCCTTTCACCCGAGGATCGGCCGACATGCGCAGACGCACAAGACTGTCGAGCGGCTCTTTCCCCATACTCTCGCCCGTCATCTGATCTTTGGTGGTGACGATGCAGCGGTCGCACGGCTTCACGAGATCGACCTCGATCCCGCCGATGCGCAGCGCCTTCCAATAGTCCTCACGCCATGGATCGTCGCATTCGATCACGATGTTCGGCCGAAAGCGCGCCATAGGCACCGCCGCGCCGCCCCGCGCCACGATCTCCGCGTTAAGCGCCGCCAGCGACCCCGTCGTCGCAATCAAAACCGGATAGGCATCCGCAAACGTGACCGGCAGCGGCTCCACCGTCCAAATCCCGCGCTTCAAGCGCTCCGTCTGCGCATCCATATGCACAAGCAACACATCGTCGCCCAGCACCGCCGACACCCACGCGTGCGCCTTAGCATCAGCCACGGCGGCGCTCACCGTCGTGTCCCAAACCGTGACATCCATACGCTCATGGCCCATCGGCGGATCGATCAGAAGATCGTCCACACCCGGCGCCGACAAGCGGAGACCGCGCGCGACAGTGGGCACGGCCGTAATCGTCGCCAAGCCGGAACGCGAACGCTGCGTATGGAACATCCCCGTCCGATCGACGACAAGCCAACGCCGGTCGCCGTCAAGCCCGCGCGGAGCAACGCGCACGCCGTCAGGATTGACGGCGCGCACGCCTTTGATCGGATAGAAGTGCAGCGAGACGACGCGCATCTCGCGTGATCCTTAGTAGCGGTAGTGATCGGTCTTGAACGGACCTTCGCGGTCGATGCCCAGATACTCCGCCTGCTGCGGCGAGAGCTTCGTCAGCTTCACGCCCAGCTTCGCGAGATGCAGACGCGCAACCTTCTCGTCCAGCTTTTTCGGCAGCGTGAACACCTTGTTCTCGTACTTCGCGTGGTTCAGCCACAGCTCGATCTGCGCCAAGGTCTGGTTCGTGAACGACGAACTCATCACAAAGCTCGGATGACCCGTGCCGTTGCCGAGGTTCACAAGACGACCTTCCGACAGCAGGATGATCCGCTTGCCGCCCGGGAATTCGATCTCGTCCACCTGCGGCTTCACGTTGTGCCACTTGAAATTGCGCAGCGCCGCCACCTGAATCTCGGAATCGAAGTGCCCGATGTTGCAGACGATCGCGCGATCCTTCATCGCCCGCATGTGATCGACGGTGATCACGTCGACGTTGCCGGTCGCCGTGACGAAGATGTCGGCACGCGGTGCCGCATCGTCCATCGTCGCGACTTCATAGCCTTCCATCGAAGCCTGCAGCGCGCAGATCGGATCGATCTCCGACACGATCACGCGGCAACCCGCATTGCGCAACGACGCCGCCGAGCCCTTGCCCACGTCGCCAAAGCCCGCAACCATCGCAACCTTGCCCGACATCATCACGTCCGTACCGCGCTTGATGCCGTCGACAAGGCTCTCACGGCAGCCGTA
>JAEUMM010000432.1 GCA_016792645.1 Alphaproteobacteria bacterium
GACGGCTGAGGCTGCCTCGTTCACGTGTCCCGCGACTCTCGACTCCGACGCGACGTCGGGCGGCCAACCGCAAACCTTCAAGTTCAGATACGTGTCGTTCTTCGACGGCGACCCCGAAGAACTCGCCGACCTCGCCCCCGAAGAATTGCCAAACCCCGACAAGCTCACGCAGCGTTGGGAATTCGTGCGTTCCAAGGGCAGACCCATCGTGATGATCTGCCGCTATCACGGCACGCAGCAAACGGTGCGCAAAGAAGTCCCGGCAAACATCAAAGAGTGCCGCCTCGAAGGCACCATCGACGCCAAGGGCGAAATCCAAGGCTCCCCGACCCTGACGTGCAAATAGCCAGTCCAATCTCGCGCCGCATCTTCACCCCTCGCCCGCCCTCGGGCGGGAGAGGGGCCGGGGGTGAGGGTGGGCGCTACGCAAACTCAACGCTCGCGAACAATCATTCGCGCTGCGTTCACACGCTCCACGACAAACGCGGCACGCCCACCCTCACCCCCGGCCCCTCTCCCGCCCAGGGGCGGGCGAGGGGAGTGCTATGACCGGCATCTTTGCCATCCTGAATGCAACGGAGGACTCGTTTTCCGACGGGGGTAAATACCTGACGCCGGATGCGGCCATATGGCGTGCGCATCAATTGCTCAACGACGGCGCGGACGTCATCGACCTCGGCGCGGCGGCGTCGAACCCAGATGCGATCCACGTACCGGCGAAAGAAGAGATCGCGCGCTTGGCGCCGATCGTCGCCGCAATGGGGGCCGAGCACATCTCGATCGACAGCTTCGCTCCCGAAACACAAGCCTGGGCGCTCGCGCAAAACGTGGCTTGGTTGAACGACATCCAAGGCTTCCCCGAACCCGCGCTCTACAAAGACATCGCGCGCTCAGAAGCGCGCCTCGTCGTCATGCACAACGTCGCCTTGCGTGGTCAGGCGCAACGTATCGACACCGACCCGGCGACGATCTTCGACCGCCTCTTCGCCTTCTTCGACGATCGTCTCGCCGCGCTCGAACGCGCAGGCATCGCGCGCACGCGCATCGTCGTCGACCCCGGCATGGGCTTCTTCCTAGGCACCGACCCCGAAGTCTCACTGACCGTCCTGCGCCGCCTCGACGAACTGAAAGCCCGCTACCGCCTGCCGGTCCTGGTATCGGTCAGCCGCAAATCCTTCATCCGCAAGCTCGCCAACGTGGGCGTCGCCGACGCCGGTCCCGCCACCCTGGCAGCCGAGCTCTATGCGGCGGCCAAGGGCGCCGACTGGCTTCGTACGCACGATGTAGCGGCCCTCAAACGCGCGTTGGCCGTGTGGGCCGCACTAAACGAAGGCCGCAAAGCTTAACGTTTTATTGCAGGGCCGAAACATGGCCCGAACCTTCTCGTATCTTCAGTTTTTCGTGGTATTGAGCCACCTTCAGACGATCGGGTGGGGCAGGCATGAGCCGCAAATATTTCGGAACCGACGGCATTCGCGGCAAGGCGAATACCAAACCGATGACCGCCGAAACGGCGTTGCGTGTCGGCATGGCCGCGGGTCGTTACTTCACGCGCGGCGACCACCGCCATCGCGTGGTGATCGGCAAAGACACGCGCCTCTCCGGCTACATGATCGAAACCGCCCTCGTCGCAGGGTTCACTTCTGTCGGCATGGACGTGCTGCAGTTCGGCCCGCTGCCGACGCCCGCCGTCGCGATGCTGACGCGCTCGCTGCGCGCCGACCTCGGCGTGATGATCTCCGCCTCCCACAACGCCTATCAGGACAACGGCATCAAATTGTTCGGCCCCGACGGCTACAAACTCTCGGACTCGGTCGAAGCCGGCATCGAAAACCTCATGGACAACGGCCTCGAGGAACACCTGGCCGACGCGTCGAAACTGGGCCGCGCCAAACGCATCGAAGACGCGCAAGCCCGCTACATCGAATTCGCCAAGCGCACCTTCCCGCAACATCTGCGCCTCGACGGCCTGCGCATCGTGCTCGACTGCGCCAACGGCGCCGCCTATCGCGTCGCGCCGGAAGTGCTGTGGGAACTCGGCGCCGAGGTCATCAAGATCGGCGTCGATCCCGACGGCTTCAACATCAACCGCGAATGCGGCTCCACGTCGACAAGCGCGATGTGCAACAAGGTCAAAGAGAGCAGGGCCGATCTCGGCATCGCGCTCGACGGCGACGCCGACCGTGTGATGCTCGCCGACGAACGCGGCCAAATCATCGACGGCGACCAGGTCCTGGCGCTCATCGCCCGTTCATGGTCGAAGGCGGGCACGCTGAAGGGCAAAGGCGTGGTCGCGACGGTGATGTCGAACCTCAGCCTCGAACGTTATCTGAACGCGATGGGCTTGCAGCTCGCGCGCACGGCGGTCGGCGACCGCTACGTCGTCGAACACATGCGCCAGCACGGCTTCAACGTCGGCGGCGAACAGTCCGGCCATTTGGTGATGAGCGACTTCTCGACCACCGGCGACGGCCTCATCGCCGCGCTGCAGGTCCTGGCCGTCATCGCTGAATCCAAGCAAAAGGCGAGCGAAGCAACACATCTCTTCGAACCGCTGCCGCAGATCCTGAAGAACGTCCGCTTCCGCGCCGGCGCAAAGCCGCTGGAATCGCAAGAAGTTGCCACAGCCATCCAAGACGGCGAGGCGCGTCTCGCGAACAAAGGCCGCCTCCTGATTCGCAAATCGGGCACGGAACCGCTGATCCGCGTGATGGCCGAAGGCGACGACGAAAAACTCGTCAACACCGTCGTCGGCGACATCGTCAAGGTGCTCGAGAAAACCTGCGCCGCCTAACGTCTCGCCATTCGCAGGGCGGCGCACTAGATTGCGCCCATGCAACCCACACACATGCGCGGCCGCGTGCTCATCATCGCCGGATCTGACTCCGGCGGTGGAGCAGGGATACAGGCCGACATAAAAACCGTCACCGCACTCGGCGCCTACGCCGCGACAGCCGTCACGGCGATCACGGTGCAGAACACGCTGGGCGTGACCGGCATCCACACCATCCCGGCGGCAACTGTGTCGGCGCAGATCAGAGCGGTCCTCAGCGACATCGGCGCGGACGCGATCAAGACCGGCATGCTGGCCTCCGGCGAACTCATCGACACCGTGTTCTCGCTCTTGAAGCGCGAAGCACCGAACATCCCGCTCATCGTCGATCCCGTGATGGTCGCCAAAGGCGGCGCCTCGCTCATCGACAAGGATTCGATCCACGCGATGAAGGCGCGCCTTCTCACGCGCGCGACGCTCATCACGCCGAACCTGCCCGAAGCCGAAGCCCTGACCGGCCGCAGGATTGCAACCGTCGAAGCGATGCGCGAGGCGATGAAACCACTCCTCGATCTCGGCGCAAAATCGGTCCTGCTCAAGGGCGGTCACCTGCCGGGCGACGTGGTCGTCGACATCTACGCGGGTCCCGACGGCACGCAGGAGTGGAGCGATACACGCATCGATACGCGGCACACGCACGGCACCGGGTGTACGCTTGCGTCGGCCATCGCAACAGGATTCGCTCAAGGCCTAAACGCCGTCGATTCGATTGCCCGCGCCCGCGC
>JAEUMM010000028.1 GCA_016792645.1 Alphaproteobacteria bacterium
GTCGCCTTCAAGATAGAGCGTGGCGGGCTCGGCTGCGGCCGAGCAGACGAACTTCACCCCGCGGTCGTAGAGCGTGTCGATCAAGGTGACGAAGCGTTTGGCCTCGTTGCGCTTGTCGGGGGTCAGGCGGGGGATGTCGTCAACGAACAGCGCGTGGAACGCGTCGGCGAGGGCGAGGTAATCCTGGGGACCGACGGCCTCGACGCAGAGTTCGTCGAACGTGAAGCGGGCGACGCCTTTGGCTTGCTGCGGAATCTTGAATTTGCGGCCGAGGACGTCGAGCGCCGACGGCGTGCCGCGCGCAACGCCGGTCAGGTCGTGCCAGATGCCGTCGAGGGCGGTGCGCGCGTCTTTGCCGAGCGGCGTGAAGTAGACGCGGCTGCGCTCCAGGTGGGCGAGGCGGTAGTCGATGGGGCCGTCGAGACGCACGACGTCCATGTGCCGTTCGATGAGATCGATCGCGGGGAGGAAGAGCTGGCGGTTGATGCCGTTCTCATAGAGATCGCGCGGGTGGCGGTTCGAGGTGGCGACGATCACCGTGCCGGCGTCGAAGAGTGCCTTGAAGAGGCGACCCAAGAGCATCGCGTCGGCGATGTCGGTGACTTGAAATTCGTCAAAGCAGAGGAGCGCAGTTTTCTCGCGGATGTCGCCCGCGACATGGGGGATTGGATCGCCCGGATCCTTCTCGCGCCAATGGGTGATGGCGGCGTGGACTTCGGCCATGAAGGCGTGGAAGTGGACGCGGCGCTTGGGCTCGAACGTGACGGTGTCGAAGAACATGTCCATGAGCATCGACTTACCGCGGCCAACGGGGCCGTGGATGTAGAGACCGCGCGGCGGCTTTTGGTTCTTGCGGACGCCGAAGAAGGAGCGCTTCACCAGGCGGTAGGCGTCGAGTTGGCCCGCGAGATCATCGAGCGCGCGCGCGACCTTCTCCTGCGCGGGGTCGCCGGTCAGTTTTCCTTCGGCGACCAGCGCGGCGTAGCGTTCGGCGGGGTGCATCAACAGTCCCAAGACAAAACCCGCCTTCGCGGGCGGGGACACCCACGCGATACGTGGTTTTTCCGCTGCGGGTCAACTGGCGGGCGGTTAGACTGAGCGGATGCCGGGCCGTGGGCGGTTAGTTCGCGCGGCTGTAGGTGCCGTCCATCACGGCGCGCATGCCGCAATAGTCTTGGCAATTTTTCGTTTCGACACGGAGGGATGCTTCGCTGTCGTTCGGAACGATCGTCATGCGGCAGGCTTTGTCGCGCCATCTGATGACGCCTTTGCCGCCGACCGTCGCGTGGTCGGTTTCAAAGGTGCAGGTGTGGTCGTTGCCGCCGACGGTCAGGATGTTGAGGCCCGCTTCGAAGCCGAAGCGCACGACCGTGAGCGTGCCGTTGGCTGAGCGGTATTCAGCGAAGGGCTCGTAGACGTTGACTTGCGGGCTGAGCTCGGTGAGGCGTGATTTGTAGGCGCGCTCAATACAATCGGCGTCGGCGTTGCAGGCGTTGCGGCTTTCGATGAAGTCGCGTTGGCTGGCGATGATGGCCGGCGTGTTGGCGCCGGCTTGTTCTCGCGCGAGCTTGTAGAGGCGCGCGAGTTGGCGATCGAACCATTGCAGGTTCGGGACGCGGCAGATCTCTTTTTCGGCCGCGGCCGTCGCCTTGCTGCAGTTGAAGCTGGGTGCGGCTTGCGCATCTAGCGTCAGGATCAGGACGGCGCAGATGACGGCGAGTGCGCGCATCGGCTTATTTCATCGTCGGGATGACGAAGCTTGAGCCTTCGCGGACGCCGCCCTTCGGCCAGCGCGCCGTCACCGTCTTGATTTTGGTGAAGAAGCGGACGCCTTCGGGGCCGTGTTGGTTGACGTCGCCGAAGGCGGAACGCTTCCAACCGCCGAAAGTGTGGTAGGCGAGCGGCACCGGGATCGGCACGTTGATGCCGACCATGCCGACTTGGACTTTCGACGCGAACTCGCGGGCGGCGTCGCCGTCGCGGGTGTAGATCGCGACGCCGTTGCCGTACTGGTGTTTCGAGGGGAGGCTGGATGCCTCTTCGAATGTTTTGGCGCGGGTGATTTGCAGGACGGGGCCGAAGATTTCTTCTTGATACGTGCGCATCGTCGGCTTCACGTGGTCGAACAGGCTGCCGCCCAGGAAGAAGCCGTTTTCGTAGCCCTGCATGCGGAAATTGCGGCCGTCGACGACGAGTTCGGCGCCTTCCTTCACGCCCATGTCGATGTAGCCCTTCACCTTTTCGCGGTGTTCGCGGGTGACGAGCGGGCCGTAGTTCGCGGCCGGGTCGGTGGGAAGCGAGACTTTCAGTTCTTCGACGCGCGGTTTCAGGCGGCGGACGAGTTCGTCGCC